>DASVAM010000484.1:0-11388 GCA_036376375.1 Chitinophagaceae bacterium | reverse complement strand
TGACCGGTTCTTTCAATTGGCGCCATGGATATTATTGTTACTTATTCCAGCCATTACCATGCGCAGCTTTGCGGAAGAATTTAAAACCGGCACGTTTGAAATTCTGCAAACAAGACCGCTTAGTCGCTGGCAAATCGTCTTGGGTAAATATTTCGGAAGCCTGATCGTTGTTATCATTGCTTTATTGCCAACCATTATTTATTATTTTTCTGTTCAGCAGCTTTCTTCAGGCGAGGGAATTGATACCGGTGCAACGATTGGTTCATATATGGGGCTTGTTTTATTAGCGGCTGCTTTTACGGCTATTGGTATGTGTTCCAGCAGTTTTACCAATAATGCGGTGGTCGCTTTTATCATAAGTCTTGTCGCTTGTGCCCTTTTTTATTATGGGTTTAGCGCCATCAGCCTGATTCCTTCGCTTAGTGGCGGCGCCGATTACTACCTGGAAATGACCGGCATCGATTTTCATTACCGGAGCATTAGCCGTGGAGTGGTTGATACAAGAGACATAATCTATTTTATAAGTGTGATCTTTTTATTCCTGGCAATTTCAAACCGAAACCTGTTGAAAAGATAACCAACCATGAAAAGCATTAATAAGATATGGTCCTCTACATTCTGGTGGTTACTTCTTTTAATATTCGTTGTTGCAATCAATTTCCTTGCTTCCAGCTTCCATACCCGTTTTGATCTTACGAAAGAGAAAAGGTACACGCTCAGCAATGCGTCTAAGCGGTTACTTAAAAACATAACTGAACCTGTTTCGATAGATGTTTTTGTCCACAAAAAAAGCCTGCCCTCAGAAGTTAAGAAACTTGAGAACGCTATCAACGAGTTTTTATTGAATTGCAAAGAGTATAATAAGAATCTTCAATTCACATTTATTAATCCCTACCTGGACTTGCCTGATTCATTGCAAAAAAGAATGGAGGATTCCCTCTATTATTTTTATGGTATATACCCATCCGTGCTAAGTGCTCCTGAAAAAGTCGGTGACGAATTGGAAATAAGCAAGCTGATCCACGGAGCTGTTATAAAATATCGGGATACAAGTATAGGAGTTGATCTTTTACAGGGCACGAAAGGCTACGGCACAGAACGTCATGAAAGAGCAGCTTTATATAACACTGTTGAAGCAACATTAGAGTATAAGTTCATCAGCGCTATTGAAAATATTACTTCAGAAAGAAAGCCCATTATTGGTTATGCATTAGGTCACGGTGAAGCATTCGGGTATAATATTGATGATGCTTTTCGTACACTTCGCAATAAATATTATACTGATACAGTAAATATAAAAACCATTCCTTTCATACCTGAAGCACTTGATGCTTTAATCATTTTAAAGCCGACGTTACCATTTTCAGAAGCTGACAAACTTAAAATTGATCAATATGTAATGCGGGGTGGAAAAGTTTTCTGGATGATTGATAACATGTATGCGGAATTTGACAGTTTGTTTAAATCAAATGGTTTTATTGCTTTTGATCGGGGATTGAATTTAGACGATCTGCTTTTCAAATATGGAACTCGTATCAATCAAAATTTATTGCAGGATATGCAATGTGATAAGTTGGGCCAAATGGTTGGTGAGCAAGATAATCCACAAATGAGATTAGTTGACTGGCCATTCTTTCCCGTTTTGAACGGAACCAATCATCCAATCACTAAAAATCTTGATGGCATCAGGGCTATTTTTCCAAATACTATCGATACGGTGAAATCGCCCGGCATAAAGAAAACTTTTCTATTAAGATCTTCTGCAAATGCCCGTGTATTAAGCACTCCCGTGAAAATTGATTTTGAATTTTGGCAAATTGCCCCGGATGCAAAACTTTTTACTGTTCGTGATACAGCGGTTGCTGTATTATTGGAGGGTAAGTTTCAATCATTCTATACAGGCCGTGTTTCTAAAGCGATCGCAGATTCAATGGCTGCTTATGGTGTGCCATTTATAAGCAAATCGGAGAAGGAGGGGAAAATGATCGTAGTAGCTGATGGCGATATCGCTACAAATCAATTTAGCCAACAGCAAGGTCCGTTGCCGATGGGATATAACCTTTATACTCATCATACTTTTGCAAACAAAGATTTTTATCTCAATTCTCTGGAATATCTCGTCAATCCTTCTGATATTTTTGAAACAAGAGCAAAAGATTATACACTCAGGTTACTGGATCCTGTGAAGGTAAAAGATCAGAAAACACAATGGCAGCTTATCAATATAGCCATACCTCTGCTGCTGATGATATTATTTGGATTTATCTATCAACAGGTAAGAAAAACGAAATACTCCCGCTAACCATTCTCATGGACCGTTTCAGCTATCTTTGCCGTTCTTAAAACGGAATAATGTCAAAGGAGCTGGTTACTTATTTAGTGTTTGGTGGTGTTTTGATCCTTGCGTTGGTCTTTGATCTGGGTTTATTGAGCAAGAAGAATAAGACCGTCACAATTAAACAGGCATTATGGCAAACTTTTTTTTGGGTAAGTCTTGCGCTTGCATTTTTTGTTTTCGTATGGGTGGAAAGAGGACAACAAACTGCGCTGGAGTATATAAGTGGTTACCTGATGGAATGGAGTCTGAGTATCGACAATATATTTGTATTTATCCTGATCTTTTCATCCTTCAAAGTCAAAGAAGAATATTATGGAAGAGTATTGTTAATAGGTATCCTGATGGCAATATTCTTCAGAGTTATTTTTATCACGGTGGGAGTGGCATTGGTTAATCAATTTCATTGGGTACTTTATTTGTTTGGAGCTTTCCTGGTCTTTACGGGATATAAAATGTTTACGGTCAGCGACGATGAGCATGTAGACCCTCATGATACCAGGTTCTATCGTTTTTTGACAAAAGTGTTGCCATTGATCCCCGGCGATCATGATGGAAAACTAACCGTGAAAGATGAAAAAGGGAAGAGAAGGTATACAACGGTTTTTATCGTTGTTATGATGCTGGCGGCGATTGACCTGGTTTTCGCATTAGATTCTATTCCCGCAATTATGGGTCTGGTTGATAATTCACCAGCTCACCGTGCCGACGCTCAGCTCGTAATTTATACCTCAAACATATTTGCAGTGCTCGGTCTGCGTTCCTTATTCTTCCTGTTACGGGGGGCCGTAGACAAGTTTGATTACCTGCAGCAGGGGATTGCGATCGTCCTGGTATTTATTGGTCTTAAGATGCTGGGTGCACATTGGATCGATCAGTGGCTGGATAAGACTACCCAGGTATTTATTTCTCTCGGTTTTATCGTTGCTTGCTTATCTGGCTCGATTTTTTATTCACTTACCCATCAGAAAAAGGGAACCCCGGTGCCTAAAAAAAGCAATCACAAATCTTAGCATTAAATTTTTTTGGTGAGTTATTTTATTAGTCATATTGCAAAAACACTGGGTGCTGACGCAAAAATTGTTACTGATAATTCGATCGACTATATATTTTTTGACAGCCGTAAAATTTTTTCTCCTGGTACTTCATTATTTATTGCCCTAAAAGGCCCGCGAAGGAATGGACACCATTTTATACCAGAACTCTATAAAAAAGGCGTAAGAAATTTTATTATTTCCGAGGAGATTAAACCAGCGGATTTCACCGGGGCAAATATTCTATTTGTCAGGGATGGCCTGCGTGCATTTCAACAATTAGCCGTCTTCCATCGTAAACAATTCGATATTCCTGTAATTGGCATCACGGGCAGCAATGGTAAAACAATTGTCAAGGAATGGCTTTACCAGTTATTACACGAAAATTTCAATATCGTAAGAAGTCCTAAGAGTTATAATTCCCAGATCGGTGTGCCCTTCAGCGTGTGGGAGATGAATAAGCAACATACACTCGGAATTTTTGAGGCGGGCATTTCTCAGCCTGGCGAAATGGAAAAGCTGAACGAGATCATTCAACCAACAATCGGTATTATTACAAATATCGGGGAAGCACATAGCGAAGGTTTTGAAAGCATGGATCAAAAAGTTGAAGAGAAAATAAAGCTGTTTAACAATGCCGGGCTTGTTATTTATTCAAGTGACGAGTGGCTGGTTGACAAAGCGATCGTTTTAAAATATGAATCCGTTATTCGAAAAACGGGCAAACCTCCGTTCAGGATTTTTTCCTGGGGTAAAATACAGAAAGCGGATCTGCAGATATTGGAAATAAATAAAGAAGCGGCAGAAACAGAGATAATTGCTGTATATAAAAATGCAGAAACCGCAATACGAATTCCATTTACCGATGAGGCTTCCATACAAAATGCGGTCACCTGCTGGTGTGTGATGCTTCATTTCGGTATCAAAGAAACGGTCATCGCAAAAAGAATGAAACAGTTGCAACCTGTTAATATGCGGCTGGAACTCAAAAAAGGAATTAATCATTGTACAATTATTAATGACAGCTATAGTGCTGATCTGAATTCATTACATATTGCACTGGATTTTCTGAAGCAAATGGGTGGTATTTCGAGGAGCACTGTTATTCTTTCAGATTTTTTTCAAACTGGCATGGATGACGAGGGCCTGTATGAACGAATCGCAGACGATCTTGTGCAGCATAAGATCGATCGGGTGATCGGCATCGGGTTGAACATTTCAAAATACCTGAAGTTTGAAAATGAAACGCCCCTCCATTCCATACAAAGCGAATTTTATCCGTCAACAGAGGATTTCATGTCACGATTTCGCTTTTCAGATTTCCGGGACGAAGTGGTGCTGGTAAAAGGGGCGAGGCTATTTTGCTTTGAGCAGGTCATTCAATTACTTGAATTAAAGGTTCACCAGACTGAGCTCGAGATAAACCTTAATGCCGTTGCACACAATCTCCAGCAATACCAGAAATTATTAGAACCTTTTACAAAGCTGATGGCAATGGTAAAAGCTTTTGCCTATGGAAGCGGTGGTGCTGAAATTGCGAACACGTTGCAGTATCACAAAGTAGATTACCTGGGAGTCGCTTACGCAGATGAAGGAACGGAATTACGTAAAGCCGGTATCACGTTACCTATGATGGTGATGAATGCAGAGACTGAAACGTTCGAAACACTTGTAAGTAATAGGCTTGAGCCTGTTATTTTTTCTTTTTCGATACTACGATCATTGGATGATTATTTAAGAAAAGAGGGGATAAAAAATTACCCGGTCCATCTTGAAATTGAAACTGGCATGAACCGCCTTGGTTTTGCTGTCCAGGAAATGGATAAATTATGTAAGGAGATAAAAGCTACTTCCTCGTTTAGAGTACAATCAGTTTTTTCGCATCTTGCAGCAAGCGAAGATCCCCTGCAGGATGAATTTACCCATAAGCAATTCGACCTTTTTATAAATGCGTGTTCCATTTTGGAAAAAGGTTTTGGTTATAGTTTTCTCCGGCATATTGCAAATTCGGCAGCCATTCTGCGACATCCGCAAATGCAGCTTAACATGGTGCGTTTAGGTATCGGGCTGTATGGGGTGGATAGTTCATCATCTGGTAAGCTTGAACTTCAACCGGTAGCTACTTTGAAATCTACTATTGCCCAAATAAGAGTTCTGAAGGCGGGGGCAACAGTTGGATATAACCGGAAAGGCGTAATTGAAAGGGATGCTCAAATTGCCACTGTCAGCATTGGCTACGCCGATGGATTTTGCCGAAGACTTGGAAACGGTGCCGGGAAGGTTTGGGTGAAAACCCGCGTGCCGGACGGGCAGGGACAACTTGCACCGGTGATCGGGGCGGTTTGTATGGATATGGTGATGGTAGATGTCACTGACATACCGGGCGTAAAAGAGGGTGATGAAGTGATCATCTTTGGCAGAGAGATCCCCATACAGGAACTGGCTAATTGGGCAGGCACAATTCCTTACGAAATAATGACCAGCATTTCCGAAAGAGTGAAAAGAGTTTATTATGAAGAATAGCTACTAGCAATTCGCTTCTTGCCACTCGCAATTTTGTAATTTTAAAACTAAAAATGAAAAATTTCAAAAAGCTCCGCATATGGCAAAAAGGATGGATATAGCGGTTAATTACCTTAAGCTAACTGAAGATTTCCCCAAAGAAGAGAAATTTGGATTGAGTCTGCAAATAACCAGGGCAGGAGTTTCCATACCTTGTAATATAGCTGAAGGAAGCAGTCGCCACAGCGAAAAAGATTATGCCAGATTTATCGAGAATTCTCTTGGATCTTCATACGAATTAGAAACCCAACTATTACTATCGCAAAGATTAAGTTATGGGAAGCAGGATTTAATAAATCATACGATTATTGACGTAAATGATGACCAAAAAATGCTGATGCGGTTCGGCAATAAACTTAATAAGTAGTTATACTTATTCAAGATTCGAGCAGCTGGAAGCGTGCAGCTAGCGGCTTCCTCCATTCTGCTTATATTTGCCCACTAAATTCCGATCGGTGAAACTCAAATACGTAGTCATTATCATTGCTTTAATAATCATTTTTGATCAGGTTTTAAAGATTTGGATAAAAACGAATTATCATTTTAATGAGGATAACCAGATTACACCATGGTTCCACTTACATTTTATCGAAAATCCAGGGATGGCCTGGGGTTGGAAATTTGGAAACGAAACGGGTAAGATCATACTGACTCTCTTCCGGCTTGCAGCCGTTATTTTCGGAACCTGGTACCTGGGCAAGATCGTCCGGAATCATTATCATAAGGGGTTTATTATTTGCGCATCTCTTATTTATGCTGGTGCCTTGGGAAACCTCATTGACAGTATGTTTTACGGAATGATATTCGACAAAGGGTATGTTTTCGTTCCTGCCCTGAAAGATTATCAGGCTTATTCGGGGATCGCTGCACTTTCTACAAATGGCTATTCTTCCTTTTTGCATGGTTGCGTGGTGGATATGCTGTATTTCCCCATTTTTGACACCACCCTGCCTAAATGGGTTCCCTTCTGGGGTGGCGAACAATTTGAATTTTTCAGCCCGATTTTTAATATTGCGGACGCCTCAATATCCATTGGGGTCATAACGTTATTAATATTTCAGAAACGGTTTTTCAAAAGAAAAAAGACGGAAGAAACCTTTGCCACTATCGAAACAAGTGCCGATATCAGTGATAAAGTGCAGGTACAATAAACTATTCCGTTCGACACAAGTCTCATATTTACAATGAAAAAAGCTTTATTTTCATAAACCAAATATCACCTTATGAAGTCGCTTATTAAAATTATGTCGCTGCTCGTCTCTTCGTCAATTCTTTTCGTGGCTTGTCAGAAGGAAGTGAGCTTTGAAGAAGGTTTTTCTACTGCTTCGGTGGGCTCTCTTGCTGTTGATGGCTCGGGAAATTGCCTTGGCGCGGTTGTCTCGGGTACATATTATAAAGACACAGCGATCAAGGCATCAAATTATGTGGATGTGAGTGTACAGGTTGATACAGCCGGCACCTATACCATTTCTTCGGATACCGTTAACGGATATTATTTTAAGGCCTCAGGTACCTTTACAACAACTGGGACACAAACTGTTAAATTAGCCGGGGGCGGGATGCCATTGACCGCGGGCACGAATATTTTTAGAGTAACTTACAATGGTACTGTTTGTGAATTCTCGGTTACAGTTGTTGCGGCAGGCCCGCCACCGGGTGGCAGTGCAGTGTTTGCCTTTAATTGCACAGGGGCGACTCCGGCAGGTACCTATACTGTTGGTACTCCGCTCGGCTTATCGAATACAATAACATTAAATGTGAATGTAACTACTGCAGGTACCTATAGTGTATCCACTGCACCGGCAGTAAATGGGATGACCTTCAGCGGAACAGGAACATTTAATACGACTGGCGCACAAACTATACCGTTGAATGGAATTGGTACCCCGGCTGCTGCAGGGACCTTTACTTTTACGGTAACGGGTGGATCCGGCACCTGTACTTTCCAGGTTACTGTTACAACAGTTGCAGTTTCAGATTATTTTCCACGAACCACAAATAGTAACTGGAGTTACGAATTCGATGGCGACCCGAATGATTCTTTGTTGATATATGTCATAGCGCCAACAAGAGCGATAAACGGGAACACCTACAATCTGTTTTTTTATAAGGACGGAATAAATCCGGTGGATACTTTTGGCTATTACAGAAGGTCCGGTGCAGACTACTTTGAATGGATAGACATGGGAAGCTATATTGGTCTTGATGATCCGCTTTGGATGGAGTACACTTTCTTAAAAGATAATCTTACTACCGGTGCCACATGGACCTCGGCTCAATTTACGGGACCATACACGGACCAGGGAGGTACTACCACTAACCTGACATTAAGATGGGAGTTCTCAATTACCGGGCAGAATATCCCGGTAACGGTCAATGGCATTCCATACACAAATGTGATCAAGGTAAAACAAGAATTAAAGCAACAGGTAGGTACCGGTTGGGCCCTGGCGGCATATTTTGAATGCTATTATGCAAAAGATAAGGGCCTTATAAAGCAAGACTTGTTTGATAATGCTGGCACACTTGCTTACGACCAGGAAGTAAGGCGTCTCGTTGTCTACTGATCTACTAACAGAAACTTTATAAATAATCAAAAGTCCCGCCGGAAGCGGGACTTAATTTTTTCATGTAAAACCATTTTTATTCATAACTGGCAAACCAATCACTGTCTCTTTCCTCTATATTGTCAGGCTGGTTTCGTTTATCTAAAGAGTTCATCAGCCTGGCCTCATCCTTTTTAGAATAAGGATTGACCATTGGAAGGATCTTTAAGCCTTCGGCATACTTTTTTTTATCACGGGATCTCGTGTAAATATGCAGGTAAGATTTTTTTTCAGACTCCGGTAGGTCCTTAATAACCTTCAGCGGGTAGGCTGAAAAATAGAAGTTGGGTCGGCCTGGCGTTTTCATAGTGGGCGGGTTTTGAGTTAAGAGTTTCATAGATATTGGAAACGTTAAATTAAAAATTTTATGGTGTGATTCATAGGTAATTTTTAAATAAAAAGCGGGGAAATTTACCCCGCTTTTGCTCGTATATCTTCTATTTGTTAGCATTAATGGATCAATGGCTTTTAGCCCTTCCCCTTTGGAGAGGGGTTGGGGGTGAGGTCTAGTTAAGTTTTCCCAACCATATTCTCCGGCTTCACCCATTCATCAAACTGTTCAGGAGTAACATAACCAAGTTTAACTGCCATTTCTTTTAATGTGGTTCCTTCCTTGTGTGCTTTCTGGGCGATCTCGGCAGCTTTATAATAACCAATTTTTGTATTCAATGCGGTCACCAGCATCAGGCTATTATCAACATGTTTTTTAATATTTGCTTCGATCGGCTCAAGACCAATGGCACATTTATCATTAAATGAAACACAGCCTTCACCTATTAATCTGGCGCTGTGTAAGAAATTATAGATCATCACGGGCTTGAATACATTGAGCTCAAAATGGCCCGTCGCGCCGCCAATATTTATGGCGACATCATTTCCTAAAACCTGGGCGGCGATCATGGTCAATGCTTCGCATTGTGTCGGGTTTACTTTTCCTGGCATAATAGAAGAACCGGGCTCATTGTCTGGAATGAATAATTCACCAATGCCACTTCTTGGTCCCGAAGAAAGCATACGGATATCATTCGCAATTTTCATCAGGCTAACTGCTACAGTTTTTAATGCACCATGTGCTTCTACGATCGCATCATGAGCGGCCAATGCTTCAAATTTGTTTTCTGCAGTCACAAATGGAAGGTTCGTCAGTTTTGCAATATGCTTCGCAACATTTTCTGAATAATTAGCGGGAGTGTTTATTCCTGTTCCTACGGCGGTTCCGCCTAATGCCAACTCACCCAGATGTGCCAAAGTATTATTAATTGCTTTCAATCCATGGCCAAGTTGTGAAACATAGCCGCTGAACTCCTGGCCGACCGTGAGAGGTGTCGCATCCATGAAATGGGTGCGCCCGATCTTCACCACTTTCATGAACTGTTGACTTTTTTCTGCTAATGTATTTCTCAATTTTTCAATCCCCGGGATCGTTGTTTCAATTAATATTTTATAAGCAGCAATATGCATGGCTGTCGGAAAAGTATCATTAGAAGATTGAGACTTGTTAACGTCGTCGTTTGGATGAAGAAATTTTTCTTTATCGGTCAGGTTGCCGCCATTCAGGACATGTCCGCGATAAGCGATCACTTCGTTTACATTCATATTACTTTGGGTGCCGCTCCCGGTTTGCCAGACAACTAAAGGGAAGTAAGCATCCAGTTTTCCTTCCATGATTTCATCACAAACCTTTCCAATAAGATCTGATTTTTCTTTTGGTAGTATGCCCGCTTCGAGGTTTGTAATTGCGGCCGCTTTTTTTAGGTATGCAAATGCCCGGATGATCTCCTTAGGCATACGATTAATATCCTGTGCGATCTTAAAATTATCGATACTACGCTGAGTTTGTGCCCCATAATATGCATCTACCGGAACTTTCACTTCTCCCATCGTGTCTTTTTCAATCCTGTACTCCATAAAAAATTGTTTGATTTTATGAACGGCGCAAAGGTAAGCCAATGCGGCAAACGGTTGCGCTGATTTTAGCCTGGTTGGTGCCAATGCTTTACTTTTAGCGCCAATAATTAGCGTTAAAAATGAGAAACCTAAGTACTATTTGCATGCTGCTATTGACCGTTCAAATATCAGCACAGAACTACCAGCCCAATTGGGAGAGTCTTGATAAAAGAGCCACACCGATGTGGTTCAAAGATGCAAAGTTTGGCATCTTTATTCATTGGGGTGTATACTCGGTGCCCGGCTGGAGTACAAAGGGCAATTACGCCGAATGGTACCAGCAGGGTTTGCAAACTACCGATACGGCAAGACAAAAATTTCATAAAGCAAAATTTGGAAACCGCACGTATTATGATCTTGCCAATGATTTCAAAGCAGAATTATTTAAGCCAGATGAGTGGGCAAAGATATTTGAAGCATCCGGTGCAAAATATATCGTACTTACATCGAAACATCATGATGGGTTTACACTTTGGCCAAATGAAAATGCAAATAAAACCTGGGGCTTCCCCTGGAATGCAAAAGACGTCGGCCCCCAACGAGATTTGTTAGGTGATCTTTTTAAATCGGTAAGAAAAACCTCTGTTCGTGCCGGCATGTATTATTCATTGTACGAATGGTTCAACCCGCTCTGGAAAAGTGATCCAAAAAAATATGCAACTGACCATGTATGGCCACAAATGAAAGAATTAATTAATACTTATCAGCCGGACGTTTTCTGGACTGATGGCGATTGGGATGCACCGGCGGAGACGTGGAAGAGCCAGGAATTTCTTGCATGGCTTTACAATGAAAGCCCGGTAAGAGATAAAATAATAGTAAATGATCGCTGGGGAAGCGGCATTCGGTTTAATCATGGAGGCATTTACACACCGGAATACCAACCCAATCTTGACTTTGAAAA
>DASVAM010000462.1:0-6901 GCA_036376375.1 Chitinophagaceae bacterium | reverse complement strand
TGTTCCTGGCTGTGTTTTGCGGTTTTTTAGCAGAGTATCAACTGGAGCATACTATAGAAAATGCCCGCGAAAAGCAATACATGAAATTGATGATAGCAGATCTTAAAGCCGATACTGCTGAAATGAATAATGTGTTAAATGTGCTTGAAGTAAGATCAGCGAATGTTGATTCCATGTTATTGTTGTTAACCGCGAACCCAAACGGTGAGGCTGTGATCAGATCGTTCCAGTTTACTTATCCGGCCCTTAATAATATTACTTTTTCATTCAACGACAGGACAATTACACAACTGAAGAATTCAGGAAATATGAGAATCATCAGGAATCAAAAAGTAAATGACGGTATTATCAACTATTGGAATCGTATTGATAACGTGACCCAGGCATTAAACAGGCACATGTTCTACAGGACAGCAGGTCGGGAATTGGAAACAAAAGTTTACAATGTTGCGGAATTGTATTCAAAAAATTCAAGACGGATAGATGCAGCTTCCGGTGAAATAACGCTTATCCCCCACGTACCCGGGCTTGTAAAGGAATATGCAAATATTGTAGCTTACAGCGGCGTTATGTTAGGGGCCCTCAAACTTCATATCACAAATCAAAATAAGCTGGCAATAGAATTAATTGAACTAATTAACCGGGAATATTACCTGAAATAGAACTTATGGAAGTACACCACCATTCATCCCGCCCCGACGGGACCTCAGGCGAGACACACGCATCACATAAAAAATGGACGCATTATCTCTGGGAGTTTTTGATGTTGTTCCTTGCTGTGTTTTGTGGATTTTTAGCAGAATACCAACTCGAGCATAAAATCGAGAAAGACAGGGAGAAAATTTATATAAGAAATCTGTATGAAGATTTAAAATCGGATACAGCTATTTACAACGAATACGGAAGGACGAGTAAAGAATTCGAAGGCCGTATCGATTCGTTAATCAGGTTACTAAGAAGCACCGACATAAATGCCCATCTTGATAAAATTTATTATTATGCACGGGTGCTTACACTCAATAGTAATATTGCCTACCCGAGTCAACGCACTTTTACCCAGATGAAAAATTCTGGGCTGCTGCGTTTAATCACCAAACAGAAGGTAGCGGATAATGTATCATCGTATTACCTGGAACTGGATGAAATTTTATCTCAAAATGGTTTTATCCTGGGCATGATTTCGGATTACTGGAATGAAGCGGGAAATTTATTTGATGCAGAAGTACTTTACAGGATAAGAATAGAAAAAAGAATACCTGATAATAAGAATCTTAAGTTAATGACGTACGACCCGGTTGTGATTAATAAGTTTCTTGTAAATGCCCAATATCTCTATGGCAGCCGGATGAAGCAAAGTGAGGCAGTGGCAGTACGTTTCCAAACGGCGATAGAGTTAATGTCATTAATTCAGAATGAATACCGTCTGAAATAAATTTTATGGAAGTACATGCACACACTCATACCCCACGAAAAAAATGGACCCATTATTTCTGGGAGTTTCTTATGCTGTTCCTGGCGGTGTTCTGCGGTTTTTTAGCCGAGAATCAAAGAGAGCATATGATTGAACATCAGCGGGAAAAAAAATATATCCGGAGCTTATATGAAGATTTGAAAAAAGATACGGCTAACATGCGGGCTTCAGTGAAATTTCGGAGAGTTGCCTGTGAGCAAATTGATTCCGTTATTTATCTTTTGAAGAACAAGTTGAAAGATAATATAAACCGCAAGATCTATCATTTAGCGAGACAGATCCCCTATTCGCAAGGACCGCGGCGCGGCATTAATATTAAGACATTTGATCAGTTAAAAAGTTCTGGTAACCTTCGGTTAATACGAAAATTGGAAATCTTAGACATGATTTCTGAATATTATTATGATGCTTCTACGATGAGTTGGGCGCTGGATATGAGCTTTCAACATCAACATGACTTGTTTTTATCATTGCATAAATTATTTGATGCTGCTGTTTTTGAACAAATGATTGACTCAAATAGCTTGTTTACAGTTCGTGAACCAGTAATGAATACGCCGTTGCTTACAGATGATCCGGTTGTGATAAATGAAATATGCTCTCGTTTTCATTTTACCAAGGGTACTCATCGGGCAATAATAAGTCATTTTGAAGATTTAAAGATCAAAGCTCTAAAACTGATGGAAACGCTTCGAAAGGAATATCACCTGGATTAAGAAAAGCTGTGAGTTTTGAGCGATGAGCTACGAGTTAAGCAATCTTAAACCCTTAAACGTGTTAAATTTTTAAACTTGCTTTCATGGAAGTACATGCACACACCCACACCCCTCGCAAAAAATGGAACCATTATTTCTGGGAGTTTTTCATGCTCTTCCTGGCTGTGACATTGGGTTTTTTTGTTGAAAATCAGCGGGAGCATTATATAGAGCACAAAAGAGAAAAAGATTATATCAGGTTGTTCATTCAGGATCTCAAAACGGACACTGTTTTTTTTAACCAGGCCAATTCTGCTAACAAGGCGAACCAGGGCAGAATGGATTCGCTTATGAATTTGTTGCAGTTGTATAAGCCCGGTGCGCCGACTGAAGAGCTTTATTACCTGGCGCGGACGATCACATCAAAAGGAATCAGCATTCAATATACGAACCGGACTTTTGAACAACTGAAGGGCTCCGGAGGTTTCAGGTTGATACGGAAATCAGACGTACTGGACTCCATTACGCTTTATTATGAATCCCTGAAAGATCTCGACATCCGGGTAAGCCACCGCTTTGAAAGATTATCGGATCTGTTCCGGATAACGGAAGAATTATTTGATGGCTGGGCTTTGAATGAAATCGCCGAAGCAGAATTTACCAGGCCGGTGAAAACACCTTCCTTAGTTACCAATGACAGAATAATATTGAATAAATATGTCACACGGCTGGGATATTTTAAAGCTACTGACCTGAGAATAATTGAAAGGATTGAGCAAGCCTTTCTTCCCAGTGCTGTTAACCTGATAAACATGATTAAAAAAGAATATCACCTGTCCGAAGGGGCTCCTTTGGAGGAATAAAGAAGCTGCGAGCTATTAGCTTTGAGCTACGAGCATAAAACACCGAATCTCAAACCTCAAACCTCAAACAAGGTATGGAAGTACATCATCATAGTCATAGTGCAAGAAAAAAATGGACACATTATTTCTGGGAATTCCTTATGTTATTCCTTGCCGTGTTCTGTGGATTTCTTGCTGAATATCAACTTGAACATAAGATTGAGAAAGACAGAGCCAAACAATATGTTGTCTCATTTTATGAGGACCTCAAAACAGATACTACAAGATTAAATGAAATGATGTTGTACGACAAGGATAAGATCGCCGCACTAACTGATATGGAATCCTGCTATGATACCATTACCAGTGATTTGCGGTCTTCCAGATGTATGGAAAAGCTTATTCTTTACTCAAGGGCCAACAGGGCTTTTGCCATAACAGATCGAACCATAACACAGCTTGTGAATGCTGGCGGATTCCGGTTATTAAATAAGGAAGACGCAGATAGTGTTTTGAGTTACGTAAACCTGTTTAAAAGCTATCAGGATTTTCAGGTGACAATATTCCAAAGCTCGCAGGATAACGTCCGCAACACATTGAACGAACTGGCCAGTTTTAAAAGTGCTACATCTTTATTACAACTTCACAGCTCATCGTACGGCGCTACTTCATCATCGATCACGCCTGACATGATTGCCCACGGCCCACTATTATTTTCTAATGACAGGGTGCTGTTAAATAAATGGTTTAACCAATTATCAGTTTATCTGCGGATCACAAACAGGCAACTGCAACAACTGGAAGAGTTAAAAGACAAGGCATTGGGTCTTATTCAATATTGCAGGGACAAATATCAACTAAAATAATATTTATGGAAGTACACACCCATACTCACACCCCCCGTAAAAAATGGACCCACTATTTCTGGGAATTTCTTATGTTGTTTCTTGCCGTCTTTTGTGGGTTTTTGGCGGAATACCAATTGGAACACACCATTGAGCACCAGCGGGAGAAGAAATATGCCCAATCAATGGTCGATGACTTCGCAAAGGATACGGCGGATCTTATAATGGATATCAGGTGGTGGGGCATGCAGATCACACGGGCTGATTCAATACTTGCAGAGTTCGACAAAGCTGAGAAGGAAAGAGACCAGGTTATATTATATCGTTGCGTGTCTTTTATGCGCCGGTATAATGCTTTTGAATATCATGACAGGACTGTTGAGCAATTAAAAAATGCCGGTTTTTTCAGGCTGTTCAGAAAAAAATACGTTGCCGATACCATCATGGAGTATGATGCAAGGGTACGACGCACTTTATTGAACATTGAAAGGGGGGCAGATGAGATCTATTATCACCTGAATTTTTTTCAGAACAGATTATTCAATACAAAGTATTTTCCAATGGCGGGGAGTTTTATCAATTTTGATTCATTGCACCACGCTCAACCATCGGTATTTGCCGTTCGGGAAACACCTTCAGCCGATATATTTGAATATGCTAATCATTTGCGTTATTATAAAGGGAACATGTTACTTCGTATCAATATGATGCAGAATATTTTAAATTTTGCGCGATCGGCCATTCAACTGATAAAAAATGAGTATAACATTAAATAGAAAACATGGAAGTACATCATCATAGTCATACTGCACGAAAAAAATGGGCCCATTATTTCTGGGAGTTCTTTATGTTATTTCTTGCAGTAACCCTTGGCTTTTTTGTGGAGAATCAGCGGGAACATTATATCGAGCATCAACGGGCAAAAGTCTATGCAAAAGGAATGATCAATAACTTAAATACCGATGGGGAAGAACTCAGTCAAATAATTTACAGGAGTGAATTTGCAGTAAACTATTTGGATACGTTTCTTGCGTTGATCTCGACGGATGAAATTTCGAACATTCCTACCGGCAAACTTTATTGGTATGGACTATGGGGCGGCTTTATTCGCGGTTTCGAATCGAATGATGCTACTTATCAGCAAATGAGAAATTCGGGTTCACTCCGTTATTTTAATAATGCGAAACTGGAAGAGGAAATAGCCCGTTATGATCAGGTAGTAAGAAGCATGCGAATTCTGAACGAGATCGACAGGCTTATTTATCTTGAAACGCGAAAGGCGAGAGCAATGATTTTTGATTTTAAATACAATTTGCAGGCAAATGAAGTTGTGCAGTCTGCCGTATATAACGGGTTTAAGCCGGCGGTGGTCGACTCATTCATGCAGATAAATCCACCCTTGTTAAGCACTGATAAGCTTCAATTCAATCAGTATGCAGAATTGTGCAGATCAAGAAACATACGTCCACAGTTAAAAAATGCCCATGACGCACTGAAACTTGCAAACTCAATAATTGAGTTGTTGATCAAAGAGTATCACCTTTGACAAAAACTACCATTAATTATTAACTACTATTTATGGCAATTCGCTTACCACTCCATATCAATCACTCATAATAAACCAATGGAAGTACACCACCATTCACACACATCAGGCTTGCCTGGCGGCAAGGCAGGAAAAAAATGGAGACATTATTTCTGGGAATTTTTAATGTTGTTCCTCGCGGTTTTCTGTGGATTTTTGGCAGAATATCAATTGGAACATCAGATTGAAAAGGATAGGGAAAAACAATTTATAAACAACCTCCTCGAAGACCTGCAACAGGACACCACTGCACTTGACCAGGATGTGAACGAATATCAGGCTCACCTGAAAAGAAATGACACCCTGATGAGATTGTTATATGGTCGTGATCTTAAGAATCACGGCGACGATCTTTACTATCTTGCCCGTCGTGCTTCCAGGAGTGTAAGGCTGGCTTTGCATGATGCCACCTATCAGCAAATGAAACATTCCGGGGGTTTCCGGCTTATCAGGAAGCAAAAAGTTTCCCGGGCGATTGTTGAATATTATAACCGGATGGTATTTATTGAATACCTGCAGGGAATTGAGCGGAGTGAATCGGACGAATACAGGAAAATGGCAACGGAGATTTTTCACCCGGCTATTTTCAATAGTATCGTTAAAGCGGATAATACCATTGTACGGCCCGGAGGCAATCCGCCGCTGCTGACGTATGATGAAAAAATCCTGTTGCGGCTGGCAGGAATGGTGTCTTATATTACAAATACAAAGCTCGGACTTTCAAAAGCTGAAGAGGAAATGAAAACAGCCGCCAGTGAATTAATAGTTTTGATTAAAAAAGAGTATCACCTTACCAAAGGCACTCCTTTGGAGGAATAAAATTTTATGGAAGTACATGCCCACACCCATACGTCCCGAAAGAAGTGGACACATTATTTCTGGGAGTTCCTGATGTTATTTCTTGCCGTGTTCTGCGGCTTCATGGCCGAGTATCAACTGGAGCACAAAATCGAAAAGGAAAGAGAAAAAGAATATATAAAGTCATTGATCGATGATCTGAAAACTGATGCAGAAACAATTGACGGCGCTATTATCGCGAAACAACAGGAGATCGAACGGATGGATTCGCTTATCAATTTTTTAAATCAGCCCCAGCTCATAAAAGAAAATGGCGACCAGGTTTATTATATCGGAAGAGTGGGTCCAAGAACCCAAACATTTACCAGTACCAACAAAACGTTTGAGCAATTAAAAAATGCGGGAGGGTTTCGGTTGATAAGAAATAGCAAAGCGGCCGGCAATATTATGTCGTATTACAGTGTCCTGCCTTTTATCCGCCAGCTGGAAGAAATTTATGACAATGAGTTTACCGAATATAAGAGGGTTGCTGCTAAAATATTTGATCCGGCGATTTTCAGAAGTACTGAAGCGGTTTCCGGTGGAATAATCCGCACGACAGACAATCCCCAACTTCGCAGTTCCGATCCGGAACTTTTAAAGGAACTTAGCGTGTATTCGATCTA
>DASVAM010000074.1:0-8775 GCA_036376375.1 Chitinophagaceae bacterium | reverse complement strand
CCATTGCCTGATTTGCTATAAATGGAATTGGCTAAGGTAGCGCCCATGATGGGCCCGCCGCTTATTTTTCCAAATGCATCCGCCACATACAGGTCACCTCTGGTGAGTATATCTATCGGCCACGAATTGGTATTGCCTTTTCTTCCCTGTTTGGCTCCCCTCTCTTTGATGTTCTTTTCCACATCCGGGCGACTCGGCATATACATAGCTGTTACCGCACGGCCTGTCATCGGAGTATCGTTTACTGTTTTCCAGCCACCTTCAAACTGGTTTACATAGCCTTCATTCCTCAGCACGGTCCATGCATCGTCAATCATGATATGCTTTGCTCTTTTTAACAGGCTGTCAGAAATTTTTGGCCTTCCGTCCGCAAATCTTTCTCCCTTCCATTCAGAAGTAAGAAAGATCAGTTCTTCTTTTGAAATAGTTTGGCCAAGCGAACTTGTAAAAAAGATTGTGCATGCTATCAAAGACAGAATTGCAATTTTAGATTTCATGTATTATTCAATTTAAAATAATTGTCTGTTGTTATTAATTTATTCAATTCCACCTGCGCCCTTAGTTATATTCTTAACAGCGATTTCTCCCAGCCTTTCTCTTAATTGCGTTAAGTAGAGACTTCCGGGTGCAACATGTTTGTCCAGAGACTCTATATAGCCTCTTGGTCTCACATAATCCTGCAATGTTGTATTATATATAACTCCGGCAGTTCCGATATGGCCAAAAGAATAGTTTTGCGCAGTGGGCGGCTTTTGAATGCGAAAATCCCCTTCACAATTCCAGAATACAATATTGGCTCCCGCCCAGCCGATGATAAAATCTTTCCAGAATCTTGCAGTCAACGGAGCTTTTACATTATCATAAAGTACGCCGTTCACCCAGCGGTTATGCGGTTCGCTGGTAGAGTAGGGGTTCACTGCTTTACAATCGAGAAACACATTACCGCTGGCTTCGGACCCCTGCAATACAAATGAATGTCTTCCTTTCTGCGAAAAACATCTTTGCACCAAACAAAACTGCCCGTTCATTTGAAAAGTAAACCTCCTGCCGCCTGCTCTTACTGAAACGGGTTCTTTTGATTCACAATCCTGAACAGTAATCCATTTGGTGCCGGCATTCACCTGCACTACACTATTTGCAAAATGACGGGCGGCCATATTCCTTACCCATGCATTTTTTACATTACTGAAGTTGATAAAATTGCCGTAATGATTTTCGTCAGAAAAATATTCTTCTCCTTCATACCGGGTTACCGGATCATCAAACGAAGGACGATCCATATTACCATAGGCCTTTGTACGAACACCAGGGTCATATTCTGATAAACCACGAAGGTTTTCAACTCCCACCTGTTCGATGCGTTTATCACTGTATTTTACAATATCTCCTCCTCCCCAGCGGGTTTCGATAGCAGTGAAGATCGGGCCATCAACTGTAATGGCGTTTCCTTTTATGTCTGTAATTATCCTGTCATAAGTTATTACAAAAGGCCTCCACCTGTTTCTTCCCACCGTTGCACTGTCTTCACCAATTTCTCTGATCCAATCTTCATTGCCGTTACGTCGAACTAAAATCTTATCACCCTTTTTAAAAGCTTTGGCTGATACTACATTGAAACTGTTTGCACCTACCGGCACATAGTTTTCTGTAATCAGTTGTTTTGTTTCTTCCTGAACGATTATACCTGAGTCACCAATGATGTTTACCAAGGCTGGTCTTCCGCCGCGACCGGGTCCCGGCGCTGGTTGTTGTTTAGGTATCTTACCAAATAGAATTGTACCAACATCACTCATGCCTTCGCCACGCAGCACCACACCTGACGCTTTTATATAAAGAGGTTTATCTAACTGATAAAGCCCCATTTTCAATAATACGGCACCTCTGAATCCATACACATCGACGGGTAGAGAAGACAGGCTGTCTATTGCTTTTTGTACTTTATCTGAATTGTCTCCCGCAACCGGCCAAATGATTATTTTAACCGGTACATACGGAATTGCAACGCCCCCTCCTTTATATCCTGCATTGGAAAAATCAGGAATTCTGTTTCCGGAACTATCTGCCACATATACCAGTTTTCCATCAACACCCGGATATACCAATGATGTCGTTGGTGGAATATCCTGGGCACGGGCTATATGAATGTTAATGATAAGTATCAGCGTCGTGACCAAATACAAATAGAATTT
The DNA here is from genome assembly GCA_036376375.1 of Chitinophagaceae bacterium. Taxonomy (GTDB): domain Bacteria; phylum Bacteroidota; class Bacteroidia; order Chitinophagales; family Chitinophagaceae; genus VBAS01. Next base: position 6,586 of record DASVAM010000074.1, on the reverse strand, counting down.
CATGTTGATCTGTTATAATTGTTAGTTCAAATGCAGTTTTCCTGAATGAGTTAGATGAAAAATAAAAACCTGTTTGTGTTCTCCGACTTTGACCTGTTCTCTTCTTTTATAGAAACACCTGCAAGATCATATCCAGACCCATTATTGTTATTTATTTTAAACACCTTTTAATTCCTGTCAGACATATTCAAATAATAAGAATTCAACTCAAATAACTACTTTCCTTTCTCCAGCGATTTTATCCACTCAGCAATCAACGTTAATTCACTCTTTGCCACATGTGCCATAGATGGCATGGCGGTAGCATAACCCGGCCAGTTTTTTGGATTTGGTTTTTGAATGTATTGTACAATTTGTGCAACAGAATACTTCCTTGTTGCGATCTCTTTGTATGATGGGCCGATCAGTTTCTTATCCGGATTATGACAGGTAAGACAGGTGTTTTTATGCAATAAGGGTTGCACCGATGCAAATGTTGGCGCTTTGGCTGATGCAGCAAATTTTTTCATTACAGGTTTTTTATTAGCTGCAGTGCCAGTTCCTTTCGATGTGGCTGATGCGGTTTTTACAGTAGCACTGTCGACATTTGCTTTAGCACCTGTAACCACTGGCGTTCCTGTTTCTAATTCTATCAACGTCCACAGATCAGTTCTTGGTTCATGCTGTTTTCTTATAGCCGCAACTTCCTCTATCGAAACAAATGGTGAAATGGTATCACCCGGGCGACGGAAGCGGCGTCCGGCATTACCAAATTCATATCGTACATAGTTAACAACAGATGAAACCCATTCATTTGAATTGGCGCCAAGTGATGGCATCACTGATGGATATTCTTTTCCATCGATCGGGCCGGTCAATCCATGCAATAAAATTTTTACCAGTAATGATTTATCAGCATTCAATCTTTTTGATTCCACTAAAGGCGGTGCAGCCAGTGTAGTCGTTCCCTCCACCATCATTCCTTTTCCGCCTGGACCGTGGCATGTAACACAAAGTGCATTGAAAACTGCGGCGCCTGTCAGTATGGAATTTCTTTCAACGACTGGCAGATTGGCCAGCCTGTTCCCGTATGTTTTAATATCTGTATTGCGATCCATTGATCTTCTTGCTGCCGCATACATATCATTCGTTGCATTTGCTTTGGCAAGTTCGTAAGCAAATGTCGTATCACTATTCGGTTTGAGGCTGTAAAAAGTATAATACAATTGCAGCCGCACATCATGCGAAGGGTCATTTTTCAGTGACGAAACTTTTGCTATCGCATCGCCATCATTCCGCTCCAGGTATGTTTCGCTTATAATGACTCCCGCTTTCCTTATCTGTGGATGTTCATCTTTCAGCGCGGTATACAAGATATCCCGGTCAATGGCTTCCAATCCTTCCAGTGTCCACAACGCATGAAGACGGGCCAGATGTGAAGGCTTTGCGGCCAATGTTGCCGGTTCACCACGCACTATTTGTTTAAGTATTGGCACGACTGATCTGTCGTTTAATAGTATCATCTGCTTTTGTGCATTATCCCTCCACCATCCGTTTTTATGATCCAGGTAGGTTACAAGTTTTGCGGCTGACTCATTCAGCATTGTTGGTTTTTCTCCCTGTTTGTAACCATCATATACCAGCCGGTAAATCCTTCCGTGCCCAACATTTTTTGCCAATCCCATTGCATCAATTTTTTTACGGAGAAATGATCCGGGTCTTGTCCAGTTACCCTGCTGAATGATGCCGCGGTGCATATCCACTATATAAAGATTTCCATCGGGACCTGTATAAGAATTTACGGGACGAAAGTTCATATCGGTTGAAGCGATAAATTCCTGGCGATAGTATGCGTTCTGCACAATGATCTTTCCCCTCAGGTTGATCACTTTCGCCCTTCGAATTATTCTTGCTACCGGTTCGCAAATAATATAATCACCCACCAGGTCTTGCGGTAATGTATGCCCCCTGTAGATTGATTGGCCGCAAGCACCGGTAAAATGATTCAATGTACTGTCGGCACGCAAACGCATCAATCCGCCCTGCACATCAGGAGTAGCAACAATTGGCCACACCTCCTGAAAATCATTATTGACCTGGTCGGGCATATCAAGTGCTCCGTAAGAAGGATTCATTTGCACTCTGACCAATGGGTTTTCACTTCCGGCATTTGTAAGAAATAACCGGCCGTAATCATCATGTGTGACTCCCCACTGACCGCCAGGACCGGAATATATGGAATCAGCTATAAGCACACCATTTTTATAACGGAACCGTACAGGATCATAAGTCAGGTAAATATAGTTGTCAAGATTCCAATCGAGACCACTGCGCTGATGTTCCATATTGGCATCAACAAGACGATAATCATCTTTTTGAAAAACGACCCTTTTCTGATCAGCCTTTCCATCACGATTGGTATCCTTATATGCATGAATGGTAATGGTGTTAGTTTCGTTTACAAGCAATTCGTTATTTACACAAAGGATCATTCTTGGCAATAACAAACTATCAATAAAGATTGAACTTTTATCCATCTTGGCGTCATTGTCGGTGTCTTCGAGCAATGATATGCGGCTTATTGACATTTGTTCACCCGTCGCATCTGCATCCAGCATATAAGTAAGCATTTCTGCAACGTACATTCTTGCATTGCCATCCCAGGCAATAGCAACCGGTTCTTTGATCATAGGTTCGCTGGCAACTAATTCGAGATGATAACCCGCGGGAAGATTAAATGATTTCAGGCTTTGTTCCGGGCTTAGGTATTCTACTGAAGGAGTGGAATCAAAAGTCCGGATGGGATAAGGATTACCAGTTTGGTTGCGAACGATGCTTTTCGGTTCTGTGCAATTATAAATTATCACAGATAATAACAGCAGGGTCAGAACGAAATAAAGTTTTTTCATGTATAGAAATAGATGACTTATTTAACTGATGAAGATTTTTTTATTTCTGGTTTGGAACCCATCGCATACTTAATGGCTCCCAGTATATGCTGTTGGTATAACGGATCGTCCCACGATCTGTTATCATGACCCAGGGCTGTATAAAAACCTCTTCCACCGTCAAACTCATGATACCATGCCATCGGGTGATGCTCACCGTTGGCACCCCCGGTGTAACTGCTTTCATCAATTGTGATCAGTATTTTCAGATCGGTACCGATCCATTTAAAATTATAAAGTTCGTCCCATCTTTTCCATGGCTTGGGAAGATGCGCTGTTGCGATATGATTATCGTCCACAATGTTAAAGATGGCTTCCTGTGGTCTTGGATGATTTTTAAAATACGCTCCGTTCAATTCGCCAAACCAGGGCCAGTCATACTCAGTATCCGCTGATGAATGTATGCCAAGATATCCACCTCCATTTCTTATAAAATTTTCAAATGCCTTTTGCTGTTCTTCATTCAATACATTCCCCGTGGTGCAAAGGAAAACAACCGCTGCATACTTCTTTAAGTTCTCTGATGTAAAAGCATCGGCGCTTTCTGTTGTATCTGCTTCAAATTTATTTTTCTCCCGCAATTCTAAAATGACTTTTTTACCTGAAGCGATTGAAGAGGTGTGGCGGTAACCCGCTGTTTTACTGAACACCAAAATTTTCTTTTGCTTTTTTGGCAATGAAAAACTGCTGACAAATGTTAGGATGCCCAGCAATAACAAAAGAGAAAGGAATGATTTCGTTGTTTTCATTTCTATGGTGTTTTGTACGATGAAATTGTTTTAGTTTATTAACCGGGATCTGAACACTTCTGCCTTTATTTAAAAATCCTCGGTGCAAATTCATTTAACGCCCTGCGCCTCTTTTCATGACCTGTAGTTGTTCGATTAAAAATTTTATTTTGTCCGGATATTAAAAAATCAATTATTAAATCTGTGGCTGTTTCATTTTTTTATTTCGCCCATGCGTCACCCTCGGTTGTCCTTCTCCATTTAAAATATGCATCCAATACTTTTAATGATTCTGCACCCGGCACCGGCCCGGTATGAGCAGTTTGGTTAAAATGCATCACCACCGGATTGGCATCACTGAATGCGGGCCAGTCAGGAACCCCTTTACCATTCGGATGACCATATTTTGCAAAATTTGCCCAGTAGGTGGCCATTGCTTCTGATATCTGCTGATCAGTGCCGGTAGCGTTCTGACTATTTGGATTGAGATGCTGAAAAACAAAACCAACATCCTGACCATGTGGCGAACCATAACCAAAGCGGGGAGAGTCAGCAGGGAAATCCGGGTGCTGATCAAAGTAATAATAATAGGCTTTTGTCTTTCCCATCTTTGAATGGAGACGAGCCCATACCCATGTTTGCCATCCAAAAGCAGCGTCACGGGCAAGGTCTCTTGCTGTTTTCGGAACAGTGGTTGTGCCAACCGGGTAAGCTTTGATCAGCTCATCTGCAAATTTTCCATAACGGTTCTTAACACCATTAATATAATCTTCCGGTGTTTTGGGAGGTGAGAAGCTTAAACCTTCATCAGAGTTGTAACCAACGAGCACCGGCACATCGTTAAATTTCCTTGCCTCGTACAATTTATGTTGATCGTCCGGAATTACGTATCCATCAATGATGGGCCATGCAAGACCACGAATAGCCGGAAGTTTATCGGCACTTACTTTCCGCATTTCTGCAATGGATGAAAAACCGGCATTCTTCACATAAGCGGCGCCTGCATTTTCGGCATCAGCCAGGCGCTTTAAGTTTTCTCCCGGAAAAGTCGTGGGACGTGGTGGACCGAACGACCCGCCGCTTTGTGAAATAGCTCCATGAAATAATCCCTTCGCCAATGGCGAGGCACATAACATACTAACGGCAATCCCGCCGGCTGATTCACCGAATATGGTAATCTTTTTTGGATCACCACCAAACACTGAAATATTTTTCTGAATCCATTTGAGGCCGGCGATCATATCGAGCAAACCGTAATTGCCGGAAACACGATTTGGATTTTCGCCACTCAATTCAGGATGTGCCATAAATCCGAGTTGCCCAACACGGTATGCAATACTTACGAAAACAACTCCTTTCTTTGCTAACTTTTCTCCGCTATAAGTTGTTTCAGAAGTTGATCCTGCATTAAAGCCGCCACCATATATCCACACGAGGACAGGAATACGGTCATTTGCAGATTTTGCAGGAGACCAAATATTCAGGTACAAACAATCTTCACTTTTTCCTGACGGAGGATTGCCCCCCTGTATTGGTCCCGGGGCAAACTTGTCCGCTTGTTTTATTCCTTCCCATTTTGCCGCGGGCTGTGGTGCTTTCCATCTCAAATCGCCAACCGGTGGTGCAGCAAAAGGAATTCCCCGGTAAACCTTTAATCCGTCTTCGATTGTTCCCTGTACGAAACCCTCCTCCACTTTTACAGGTGATGGCTGCTGTGCAACAATCGTGTTTGTCACAAAAAATAGGGCAATAAAAAAAACAAGCATTCTCATAAGTAAGTCTGTTTTGGTTTCATCGTTAACCTGGCATCAACACCTTCAACAGTTTCTGAAAAACAATTGCTGCAGTCTTTTTTTGTTCAGTAAACTGTAAAAGGCACAAAAGTTCTTATCAATTTATTTTTTATAAATAGCTTTTGTGGTACTTTCTCCTCTTGGTGAGTTGGAATGAGTGACTACAGAAAGTGAACCGTCTTTTGTCATTGTCCAGGTTTCGGTAGATTTAAATTCGTTGGTTTGTCCGTCTCTTTCAAAAACAATTGTGTTGTTGACAGTAAGTGTCTGACCATCCTCAGACCATTTAGCTGTTGACTTTCTTTTCGATCCGCCAAAACCTTCAGACTCGGTTACCTTACCATCATATGTTAAAGTAACGGTTGTAGTAACCGGGTCGCCGCCGTTAAACCCTGGTGTAGTTCTTGTGATTGTAATTTCATTTTCTTTTTGTTCTGTTTTTAACGAACGGGCAACACGGCCACCGAATTCGCCAAGCTCACTTTTGGATTCGTCTAATTTCCAATCACCGGAAAAATTAACACGGTCAACCACGGTGGTGAAAGAAACTAAAAGTATTGCGGGCATCAGAATTGAGAATAACATCTTTTTCATATATCATTTTTTAAAGTTTTAATAAATCTGAATAGTTTCAAAGAAATTACGATTGCTGAATTATTTAAACACTGGTATCAAAATATGTTTTAAATCTTGTTGTACCCTGGTTGATATGTATCGTCCGCCAGCATACGGCATTTAGACCGGTGGAATTTTATTACTGATTATCATCCCCCATAACATCATAGCCCCTCCATTTGTATTCTTTGACCAGTCCTGCAGCAGCCGGCCATGCAATCTGGTGTTGCGGACTTGCCACCCATTTTCTTCTGTCTTCTTCAGTGGCAAAAGAAATCTGAATTGCGTAATTATAAGTGGTGGGCTCAGCTTGTATTTCTTTACTGATATTTTCAGGGAAGAGGCGCAATAACTTTGAACCCACATAACCTTTTTGTACCGCCATGGCAGGCACATAAATAGAATGATACATTTTTTCAAAAGCCTCACCGTTTTCTTTTGGTACAACAAAATCCATCTGCAGCAATATTGCTTTAGGTTTTGCAAGCGGTTTAAGGTTATCAGGACTTTTTTGCTGCTTAGA
>DASVAM010000454.1:0-2088 GCA_036376375.1 Chitinophagaceae bacterium | reverse complement strand
GTTCCCAGTTTTGCTTTGCCTGACAACACCACTAACTGGAGTGTTCCAAAATCATCTTCGGCATGTGCCCATGCAAGACCATAAGCCACTTCGGCGTCAGTGGGTGCAAAGATGTGCGGCACACCAAAACTATCTCTTGCGATCGTAATGCGGGCAGGATCGATCTGTCCAAAGCCATAAGAAGAAACCAGCAATAAAAAAATTAGGATCCTGATCATCATTGAATTTAAATAAAATAGTGGGAGTAAATGGAGGGATTTTTTTATTTGGCGCGATGTAAATGCATGGTTGATGCTATTGGGCAAAAAGCCTTTGTACCCGGTCGTCCGGTTAATGAATGATCCTCCTCTGAAATCCTTGCTATCCCCCGGGGTTGAATATGAATTAGCTTATTTAAGCTTGCCGGCTAAGGTTAACTATAAGAATTCATATTTAATCTTATTTGTTTAAGGTTAAATAAGAACGAGGAAAGAGCCATTCACATCGAATTTTGATAATACCGCAGCCGCGCTCCGGCCGAAAATTGGCTTTCGGGGGGAAGGAGAAAGTATAGGGAAATACATACAAAATACTTCCTGCGGCGAATCAATACCTAATCACCGCAGAATTTGCGGATAATATCTTGCTGATGCGGAGAATAAACCCTATTTTCACCGCAGAAAATGCGGCGATTAATCAAATATATCTATGAGCTGCCTGACTGGCCGCAGTTTTACTGGGATGAAAAAAGAATAACCCCGCTGTTATCTTCGGTTCGTCACCGGCAGGGAAGGATATTGGGTAAAATGGAAGCATTGGGTTTTCCCTTGCAGGCAGAAGCTACTCTTCATTCATTGACGATTGAGGTAGTAAAATCGGGTGAGATAGAAGGTGAATCCTTGAATGCAGACCAGGTCCGCTCGTCAATTGCCAGGAAGCTGGGAATAAAAATTGCAGGGCTTATACCTGCTGACCGTCCTATTGATGGTGTAGTTGAAATGATGCTGGATGCAACCCAACATTATAGCGAACCCCTCACTGCAAAAAGATTATTTGCATGGCATGCTGCCATGTTCCCGACAGGTACCAGCGGTATGCACAAGATCGTTGTGGGCAAATGGAGAAACAATGCTAAAGATGATCCGATGCAGGTAGTATCAGGTGCATTGGGAAAAGAGAAAGTTCATTTCCGGGCACCGGATGCAGACGTACTAAAAGATGAAATGAGAACATTCATGGACTGGTTCAACACAGAGAAGAATATAGACCCTGTAATAAAAGCAGCATTGGCGCATGTATGGTTTGTTACTATACATCCTTTTGATGATGGTAATGGAAGAATAGCCAGGGCTATTGCTGATATGCAGCTTGCACGTGCTGACGCATCACCACAGCGGTTTTACAGTATGTCGGCGCAAATAAGAAAAGAAAGAAATGAATATTATGATACACTGGAGCAAACACAGAAGGGAACAATGGATATAACAAAATGGATGGAATGGTTCCTCCACTGCTTTGACCGTGCATTAATGGCAACTGATGAAACGCTCGCTGTAGTATTGAACAAAGCAAAGTTTTGGGAGAAATATGCAAAAACAGTTTTTAATAACAGGCAGGTTTTATTACTGAATAAATTGCTGGATGGTTTTGTCGGTAAGCTAACAACCTCCAAATGGGCAAAGATCGCCAAATGCTCACAGGACACAGCCCTGCGTGATATACAAGACCTGGTAACAAGAAAGATTTTAAAAAAGGAAACAGCAGGCGGAAGAAGTACGAGTTATGGATTGATGCCTGGTTAAAGCAATATACATCGATATCAGAAGGTGTTATGAGTGAGGAACAATGGCAATCAATACAATTGAAGCTGAAAAAAGCGAAGGCTTTACTTAGTGAGGCTGATATACTTTTCCAGAATAAATTTTATGGTCTCCCACTACAACAATGATCAGTGTTGATGTGAATGCCGGTAATGTTCTTTCAGCAGGTCTTCACCATAATCGCCATCAAAATCACGCCAGACCATATGAATATGGTTGGCATTGTTCTGCGTATTGTCGAATTCTATCAGGAATGTTTTTCCCTGGATCCGGTAATAATGCGGTTTAC
>DASVAM010000453.1:0-2879 GCA_036376375.1 Chitinophagaceae bacterium | reverse complement strand
TCCAATAAAACAACTGGCACATCAGAAAAGATCGCTTGTGCCAGTTTCACCCGTTGTTTCATTCCCGAAGAATAATTACGGATCTGTTTATTGACAGCATTTTCCAAACCAAGAATTGAAATTATTTTTTCTGAGGTGAGAGGGGAAAGAAACGGTTTAAAACCTGCATGAAAGTTTAAGAATTCAATCAAGGTCATTTCTTCGACAACCTCCAGGTAAGGAGCACAAATTGAAACACTCTTGTAAAGTTCTTCAATTGAACATTGAACATTGTTTATTGAGCATTGAATATTCCCCTCATTCACCTCCATCGAACCGCTTAAAACTTGTAATAATGTACTCTTACCGGAACCGTTAGGTCCAATTATAGCATAGGATTGTCCTGCAGAAAACTCGTAGGTAAGATGGCGAAAGATCCAGTCGCGGTTGAAGCGTTTACCCGCATCAGTCAGCGATATCTTCATCCACACTGTTTTTGGTGAAGCGTTTTATAATGCCGCGGTTCGATTCACGGATAAAAGTTACGATCTCATCTCGTTCATCTGTTGCATCAAATTCTTCATCCAAATATTCAATGGCCTGTGTTGTGTTTAATCCTTTATTATATATGCAACGATAGATATCAAGAATGTGATTGATCTTTTCTACACCAAAACCTCTTCTTTTCAGACCAATGGAATTTACACCGGCATAAGAAAGCGGAGTTCTTGCTGCCTTTATATACGGAGGAACATCCTTCCCTACCAACGAGCCACCACTCAGAAATGAGTGCTGACCAATGCGAACAAACTGGTGTACCGCCGTCATACCACCCAATATTGACCAGTCGCCGATCGTCACGTGTCCCGCCACCTGTGTGTTGTTGCTCATGATGCAGTTGTTGCCAACAATACAGTCGTGCGCAAAATGGCAATAAGCCATTATGAGACAGTTTCTTCCGATCACCGTTTTTTCCCTATCCACGGTGCCGCGATTAATGGTTACAAATTCACGTATGGTCGTATTGTCACCGATGATCACCTGTGAATATTCGCCCTGGAATTTCAGATCCTGGGGGATGGCGGCGATTACAGCGCCGGGAAAAATGCGGCAATTCTTTCCGATCCTCGCACCCTCCATAATAGTTACATTCGATCCGATCCATGTACCGTCGCCGATCTCAACATCCTGGTGAATAACGGTAAAAGGATCAACCTTCACATTGGTAGCCAAACGAGCATTCGGGTGAATATAAGTATGGGGATGAATCATTTAATAAAAGTCTCCCCCGATCTGTTCGGGGGAGGCCCGGCAAAGTTAATCGTTAAAGCCAAACAGAGAATTTTTTTTAAAACAGCCAGATTTTAAGCCATATTTATCGGTAATGATTGATCTATGTTAAGGCAATTAGCAGTTTGTATTGTAAATTTGCAGACAATGCATAATCCACCGGATATATTATCACTCGCCCACCGCCAGTCTGTTTTACAGGAGCAATTTGTTTTGCTCCAGGAAAAAGTAAGATTGATCCCGGGCTCGGTACAATATACTATAAACAGGTACCATAATACCGGCAGCTGGAATATGGAAGATATGGGGATGCTGGTCTACCACTATGAAAAATCAGATCCCAAAGAGAATTATCTTGAACTGAAATTTTGTGTATCAGGAAATGTGTACTGTCGTCAGAAAGATACTGAATGCAACATGTGCAAATACAGCGCGTCAAGATCTTGCGTTGAAAGAGTAGAAAGTGTGGATGTAATGAGTTTCCGCTTTTCACCAGCACATATTTCCCAGTTTGTAACCCGGAAGGGTAATGAAATATTGAGTGATGATGTGCTCAAATTCAAGCATCGTTCTTCATTTACCAAAATGCTGCCGCTTTGCAGTAAAACAAGAATGGTATTGGAAGGCTTGCTGAATCACACGTATACCGATAGCCTCGAAAATATTTACATCAATGCACAGACCCAGATGTTATTGTTGTATAGCCTTGACTGCATGCTGGGCGAAAAAGAAATTGATGTTATCAGTTGTAAATTCCTTGCCAATGAGGCTGATCGTGAAAAAATAACAAAGGCAAGAGAAATTTTGATCCAGCATATCGGCGAACCGATCACCATCAAGGAGCTTAGCCGGAAAGTAGCGATCAATGAATGTTACCTCAAAAAAGGATTCAAAGAAATGTTTGGCAGCACCATTTTTGATTTTTATCAAAGCCAGAGAATGGAACATGCTAAATATTTATTGTATGAAAAAGGTTTGAGTGTGACAGAAGTTTCGATGTTGCTTGGTTATTCTTCCATTTCGCATTTTTCCACTGCATTTAAAAAACATACCGGGCTTAAGCCCTGCGAATTATTGTTACGTGCCTGAACCAACCATGAAAGTCCTTGCTTTCATATTATCTGCTTATCTACTTTTACTTTTTGCTGTTCCCTGTTGCTCGTTTGATGATTGCCCGGAGGATAAAACAGTGCAAACCACCGGTCATGAAAACGAAGACGGGCCTGCCTTGCCGGCTGGCACGGATTGTGGCAGCTGTTCGCCGTTCTTTACCTGTACCGGTTGTGCCAGCGTTATTGTATCATTTGAATATAATAATATTGAAATAGCGCCGATATTTATCTCTCACCAATATACAGGATTTGTTCTTTCATCAATTCCAGATGCTCATTATGATTTTTGGCAACCGCCCAAACTGGTTTCCTGATTCAAATCAAAGTCAACAAGTTTTTTAATGAATCATTTAACTATGCAACGATTTTTCCTGGTTGCAATGATCCTGGTCACAGGACATATTGCAACTGCTCAACATACACTTAAAATAAGGATTATAAATAAAGAAACACGCGAAGCAGTTCCCCAGGCCACCGTGACAATAGAAGAATTAAGGA
>DASVAM010000441.1:0-17873 GCA_036376375.1 Chitinophagaceae bacterium | reverse complement strand
CCACTGTTGATAGAACCAATTGTTCATCAGCGGGAAGGTGTTCAGTTAAAACTAAGCCAGAAGACCTGCCAGATCAGAAATAATTTTTTGCTTTCGGGTGAAAGGCAAGAGATGTAATCGTCGCAAGGCTTTTATATTTCTATCTTTTTTTCGGAAGCAGTCACACAAAAACTTTTTTACATGAAAAAGAAATTTTTGATCGTGGCTGCTGTATTTATCGGCAGTCAGCTATCGGCACAGCAGGACACATCCGTTTTGGATGAAGTAGTGATCACAGCGAACAAGTATCCCAACAAAACTTCGCTGACAGGAAAAGTAGTTACCATTATTACAAAAGAACAATTAGAACGAAGCGGCGGAAAAGATCTCTCACAGATCTTAACCGAACAAGCCGGTGTATATATCGGTGGCGCTAACAGTAATGCCGGAAAAGATAAGAGTTTGTACCTGCGTGGCGCAAGAGTTGATCATACATTGATAACTATCGATGGTATCCCTGTTTATGATCCCAGCGGTATCGGCAGCAATTTTGATATCCGGAATTTATCAGTTGATGTCATCGAACGTATAGAGATACTCAAAGGAAGTCAATCGACATTATACGGCAGCGATGCGATAGCAGGCGTAATAAATATTATTACAAAGAAATTACAGGTGAAATCGTTTGCCGGCAATGGTTTATTGAGCTATGGCACCAACAATAGTGTAAGAGCAACTGCGGGCATCAACGGAAGAACTGGTATGATGGATTATAATGTTTCGTATTCATTATATGATACAAAGGGAATTAATGAAGCCATAAGCAATGATCCCTATGCTGATAAAGATGCGTTTCAGCAAAACAGCTTACAGGCCGGCCTTGGTTTGCAGGTTGCAAAGAAAGTCCGTATTCAACCTTTTTTCCGTTTTAATAAAATTGATGGTGATATTGACCAGGGGGCTTTTGTTGACGAGCTTGATTACAGGCATTCACAAAAAAGTTACCAGGCAGGAGTTAGAAATGAATTTGAATTTGGCCGAACAAAGTTGAATGTTCTATACAATTATAATTATGTTGACAGGTTATACATCGATGATTCGGTAAAAAGCCAGAATGGATTTGATAAATATGCCCGTGGATCCTATAAAGGAATGGAACATTTTATTGATGCGTTCGTTATCGCGCCTGTTGGCAAAGGTTCCTCCAAACTTACCGCCGGCGCTGATTTCAGAACTTCGAATACCGACCAGGAATATTCTTCCATTGGTTTCTTTGGACCTTATTCAACAACATATTCTTCAGATAGCTTACACCATAATCAACTCGGACTTTACGCAGCATTGAATATTAATGCAAACTCTGGATTCAATGTCGAACTGGGAAATCGTCTCAATATTCATTCGGCCTATGGCAGCAATTATGTATTTAACATTAACCCGTCCTGGTTACTAAAAAAGAAATTCAAATTATTTGCTAATCTTTCATCCGGATATCGTACTCCCTCTCTTTACCAGCTACTTTCAGAATATGGCAACAGGGAATTGAAACCTGAATCAGCATTGACCATTGAAGCCGGTGTACAATATTTTTCTGCCGATAATAAATTCATGGGAAGAGTAACGGGTTTTGTGCGAAATGTAAAAGACGCAATTGCATTCCAATCCAGATATATTAACCAGGATAAGCAAGAGGATCATGGTGCTGAGCTTGAGCTCACATTCAGGCCAACAAATAATATTTCGATAAAAGCTTTTTACAGTTATGTTGACGGCGAGATCACGACTGTTCAAAATGGAAAGGATACGACTTATTTTAACTTGATCCGGCGGCCGAAAAATAGTGCTGGCGTAAATGCGGGAGTAAAAATTAATGAAAGGCTTTTTGTAAGCAGTAACCTTTCCTGGTTTGATAAAAGGAAAGATGCCTATTTTGACGGCATGACATTTCAAACAGTGAATGTGACGTTGAATAGCTATATTCTTTTAGATATTTATGCAGAATACGCTTTCTTTAAGAACAAATCCGATAGCTATCGGATAAAAGTATTTGTTGATCTTAGGAATATTTCTGACAGCAATTACTCCGAAACTGCAGGATTCAATACACTTGGGTTTAATGGTTATGGCGGTGTAAGGGTTAGCTTCTGAAAAAATATGTTTTCAGATAATTGGAATTGAGGGTGTAATTTTGCGGGCTGTTTTGGTCTCGTAGTACAATGGATAGTACGCAGGTCTCCGGAACCTGATATCCCAGTTCGATTCTGGGCGAGACTACTAATTTTACAAAATGTTTTTTGCTTATGTTTTGAAAAGTCTTGATCATGACTTTTATTATAAAGGACATTGTGAAAATCTTGATGAAAGACTTATTCAACACAATTCAGGTATGACCGAATCAATTCGTCCTTATATTCCTTTTATTTTAGTTTATAAAGAAGAATTTACTACAAGAGAAGAAGCAATCAAAAGAGAAAGATATTTTAAATCTGCAGCCGGAAGGCGATTCTTAAAGAAAAAGTCCCAGCCGTAGTACAATGCCCGCCCGGCTGACGCCTGTCCGACCAGTCATCTGGGCGGGCCAGTCGGACGGGGATAGTACGCAGGTCTCCGGAACCTGATATCCCAGTTCCCTGCCCGTACCGAACGGTACGTTCGGGCGGGGATTCTGGGCGAGACTACTAATTTTACAAAATGTTTTTTGCTTATGTTTTGAAAAGTCTTGATCATGACTTTTATTATATTGAGCATTTTAGAATATTTATAGAGATCCCAGTCTGAAACCCATTCACCCATCTCAATAATTCCTAAAATTCTTTGGCAGCTTTAAGAATCGATTCTTTTGAGAATCGTTCTTTTGCAGGCAATGCAGAAATTCCTATGAGTTGTGAGATAAGGTTTTTCAATTCTTTGAATTCCCGGAGGATTTGTTTTTGCATAAGCTTTTTAATTCTGGGGGAGTGCCAAATAAAACCTGAAGGTGGGAAGCTGATGTCATATACCAAGTAACTAATTGATTTATAGATTGCTACTATTTTATTAAATCTATAGATTTAATAAAATAAATTAAATTAAACTTATGAGTTTAATTCTGTATGTTTTTTAAACATATAGATTTATATTTACAAATTATTTTAAACTTATAAGTTTATGATCAAGCGACAACAGAAATTGCTACGAGAGCAAATCGACAAAAAGATAAGACCTTTTGCAGAAATACCTAAATCCACACGACCAGAAGAAGGGTGGATCTATAGCATCAGAAAAGCACTTAATATGTCATTGCGGCAATTGGCAAAAAAGCTAAAGGTGAGTCCACAAGCAGTGAAGGCAATGGAGCATCGAGAAAAAAATGGGACAATCACACTCAATTCTTTAGATGAAATTGCAAAAAGCCTAGATATGCGATTAGTATATGTTTTAATTCCAAATGAAGGATCACTTGAAGAAAAAGTAAAAAATAAAGCAATGGATTTAGCAAAGGAGATAGTGAACAGAACTTCACAAAGCATGAAGTTGGAAGATCAAGAAAACACAAAAGCCCGAATCATGAATGCATACATTGAAAAGAAAAACGAACTAATAAATGAAATGCCAAAATATCTATGGGACTAGACCTTACATATGAAGACGGGCAAACTCCATTAGATGAAGATGAGAAGGAAGGATTACTGATCAAAACTATTAGTAATCGTGGAGAATTAGATGAAATGGAGCAACTGAACATTGAGGCTGCTCTAGAATGGACTCTTCGGCGCAAGTTTAATCAAGAAGACATTTTAACGGAGGCTTTTATCAATGGACTACATAAAAGAATGTACAAAAATGTCTGGAGATGGGCAGGTGAATTTAGAAAATCAAATAAGAATATCGGAGTAGATAAATACCAAATATCTTTAGAATTAAGACAATTATTGGATGATTGCAGATTCTGGATCAATAACAAAATCTATAGTGAAGAGGAAATTGCTGTTCGATTTAAACATCGAATAGTAAGCATCCATTGTTATTCCAATGGTAATGGTCGCCATTCAAGGCTCATTGCTGATGTTATAATCAGTCACATTTTTAATAAGAATGTATTTAGTTGGGGTGTTCACAATCTTGTAAAAGAAGGAGAAGCTCGAACAAAATATCTGCAAGCTCTAAAGGCTGCTGATAGTGGAAATTTTGAATTGTTATTGGCATTTGCCAGGTCGTAGACTCAATTTTATCATTCATTCTCCAGTGACTTCAAAATAGACAATACTTGATAAATTATCCTTCAAAAAGTTCGAACTTAGGCCTGTCGGAACTACTAACCATTCTGCAAGTATCGGGAATTTTAATATCCCGGTTCCCCGCCCGTATCGAACGGCGGGTTCGGGCGGGGATTCTGGGCGAGACTACTAACTATTCCGCAATGTTTTTTGCTTATGTTTTCAAAAGTCTTGATCATGAGTTTTATTTTAAAGGACATTGTGAAAATCTTGATGAAAGACTTATTCAACATAATTCAGGAATGAACGAATCAATTCGCCCTTACATTCCTTTCATATTATTTTATAAAGAAGAGTTTACTACAAGACAAGAAGCAATCAAAAGAGAAAGATATTTTAAATCTGCAGCCGGCAGAAGATTTTTAAAGAAGAAGTTTGTCTCGTAGTACAATGCGCGTCCTGCTGACCCAGTCTGACGGGGATAGTACGCAGGTCTCCGGAACCTGATATCCCAGTTCCACGCCCGTACCGAACGGTGGGTTCGGGCCCGGATTCCGGGCGAGACTACTTTTTTATAGCAACCAGATTTCCAATAGTTTTCTTAAGTCGCCATCATGGTGAATCTATCATGAATTGATTATAAATAGATTCATTTGATGCGAAGAACTGCATAGTTTCCATGACATTTCAGATTCAATACATGAGTGAATCTCAGTCAATAATGATTGACCCCTGTGATTACTTAGTTGTGTCGATTGTATATTAGCTGTAACAGGAAAATTAAGCCCAGTACCTATGGTAATCGAAAGAATCCTTTTCCAATAACTCGGTACGAGTCATTACGAGGCACCACAATTTTTGGTAAATTCACTCTTAAAAAAAGGACAATTGTTTAATTATTACGATAGAGTAAAATCCCGTCCCGCGATTTATAGACAACTTGTTTGCAGGGAACTTTTGTTTGTGCATTATAAATGTCCGATGGAAGAGAAGATGCAGGATTTGTGGTCGCAGCAAAATTATGTTCAGTATATCTTAAGCGGTAAAAAAGCATTTCACACTCCTGGACGTTCCTGGGTGATGAAAGACGGGGATGCATTTTTTGTAAAGAAAGGAGCCACTATTGTCGAAAAATTTTTTGAAGAGCCGTTATGCCTTATGACATTCTTTATACCCGACACGTACCTGCGGTCCTTTATCGGGGAGAGTCATTTAATAAGAGCAACTTCTCCTTTACTGCAACCAAAGAATGAGTTGCTTATCCCGCTGCGCGTCAATAGTATCATGACCGCATATTTTGATTCACTCATTCCTTATTTCTATTCCGACACAAAACCAACAGAAGACTTATTGGAATTGAAATTCCGGGAACTTTTACTGAACATTCTTGACAATCCTGAAAACATATATCTAAAAAATTATCTCCTGCATATTCTTTCACCGCAATATGATCCGCTTCAGCAGGCAATGGAAGCCAATTGTCTTTATAATCTTTCCCTTCAGGATTATGCGAAAATGCTAAACCTTAGCTTGTCCTCTTTTAAACGGCATTTTATTTCTGTGTATAAAACCACACCCGGCCATTGGCTGCAGGAGCAAAAACTAAATCATGCCTACAAGCTTCTTGTCAGCACTAATAAGCCGATAACCGACATTTCTTTTGAAAGCGGTTTTGAAAACAGCACTCACTTCAGCCATCTTTTTAAAAGACGGTTTGGTCTTTCGCCCCTGAAATACCGTAAGGGGAATGAAGTTTCGCATATTTCCTGAATTGACCTTTTTTGACAGGTGTTTGAACTTTTCAGCCATGCCTTAAGATGGTGTCTGATCTAATTTTATGTCAGCTATTCAAAAAGAGTTGCAAAAATTATTTCAACATTCAAAAACTTGTGTATGAAAAGTCATTACATCTATTCAACTCCATTTTTTCTCGCATTGGTTTTTATATTTTCTGTGGGGAATGAATCAGGCAGCGACGACGAGAATAGAAACAAAACCCGTTTCTCTGCATCCTGCGTCAATGAAAACCATTCAACGTTGACAAAAGCCTACTCATCGGAGGTGGTTCTGCAATGGATAGATATGCAACTGGAACTGATACGCACTAGTTCACCGTTCATCGGGGGATTGCCGCCCGCGCGTCCTTTTGCTTATGCCGGTATAGCGTTATATGAAGCTGTTGTGCCCGGCATGCCTGCGTACCGTTCTTTATCCGGACAGTTAACTGATATGCCGGCTATGCCCAAAACAGTTCCAGGTTATGCTTATCATTGGCCCACCTGCGCCAACGCTGCGCTTGCAGCCATAAACCGCAATTTTTTTCCGAATGCATCTGAGGCTGTTGATGCATTGGAAAATAAACTAAACACAGCTTATCAAAAGGAAACAGATCATGCAACTTTTCAACGATCAGTAGATTTTGGAAAAGTGGTAGCTCAATTAATATTTGGTTGGTCAAAAACTGATGGATATGCCATCAATATCAATAAGCCTTACGCAGCTCCTGTAGGAGGGGGCCTCTGGGCACCGACCCCTCCTGGCTTTGCACCGCCCTTCGGACCATATTGGGGAAACCACCGTCTATTTGTTGCAGGAAGTCTAGACGGCACTGCGCCCACCGCTCCGCCGAGCTACTCCACAGATCCTTCTTCCGACTATTATAAGATGGTAAAGGAAGTGTATGATATTTCACAAGCATTGACGCCGGACCAAATTGCACTTGCGCTGTTTTATCGTGACTACCCCGGTTTTGGCGACGGACATTATTTTTCTATATTGAAACAGTTATTGGAAAAGAAACCACACACTCTTGATTTTACAGCCATGGTTTGTGCAAAGACAGGTATTGGCTGTGTGGATGCAGGCATCGGTTGCTGGAAAATAAAATTCAAGTATAACCAGGAACGTCCAGTCAGGTATATTAGGGAAGTGTTGGGTCACAAGGAGTGGAACCCATTATTTGACACACCACCTTTTCCCGATTTTCCATCCGGGCACTCCACCATTGCCGGTTCATTTGCGGAAATACTTAAAGCTTTTTTCGGAGACAGTTATCCTTTTTCCGATCACACTTATGATTATCTCGGCATGCGGCCCCGTACGTATAATTCTTTTCATGAGTTGGTAAAAGAAATATGCGAGTCAAGAGTGTATGCCGGTATCCACTATATTTATTCCTGCACAGCGGCAAAGGAACAGGGAAGGAAAATTGGACAGAATATTAATAACACGCTTAAGTTCAGAAAGGAATAATAATTAACAACCCCCAATCACAAGGTTCGAACTTTGGGTTGTTAGGTCCACCATCTATTACACAAGTCTCAGGACCTGATATCCGGGTTCCCCGCCCGTACCGAACGGCGGGTTCGGGCGGGAATTCTGGGTGAGACTAATTAAAAAATAAAAAAGCAGCGTTTGAAATGACTGCTTTTTTATTTTCCATAAATGACACGGATTCTATTTCTTACCATTTGCATTCGGTGTTTTCTTTTCAATATCTTCTACTTGCTTTATAAATTTTCCAATGTAAGAATCATCGTAGGATCCATAGGCATCCGTTAATGTTCCTTTAGCTCCATCGTCTAACTCAATGGCATATAATATAGAATTATCGGCGGGATCGCTTGCGCCTTCGAAACGGAAAAAGTTTTTGATATGAACCTGATCGGGTCTATAATGTTTGCCATTTCCATCAGCTGTTAAACCTTTCTCATCGACTTTAAAATTGCCCGTATATCCGTCGCTTACGAGCTTATTGATACAAGCGGACAGTGTATTCATCTGTCCGGTGTTAGATTGTTGTTGCATATAAACTTTAGGTATATACGTTAAAAAATCATACCAGTTTATAGGAGGTCTTTTAAACTATGAAAATGAGTGAGTTTCAGGTCATGTAGATTTTTTTCCCGGTTATTGGATAAACATACCTAACACCATCAATCCCGCTAATCCCAAAATGGAAATAAGCGTTTCCATTACCGTCCAGGAAAGAAATGTTTGTTTGAGCGAAAGATTAAAAAATTCTTTGAATATCCAGAAGCCTGAATCATTGACATGAGAGCCAAACACACTGCCGGTACCAACGGCCAGGACTAACAGTTCTGGAGATACGGTTCCCGTCGCCAACAAGGGAGAAACAATTCCGGCGGCCGTAATACCGGCTACCGTTGCAGAGCCTATTGCCACTCTTAACAACGCAGTGATCAACCAGGTAAACACCAATGGATGAATATCCCAATCCTTGCTGAAAGAAGTTATATACGCCGCGGTCCCGCTGTCAACCAATACCTGTTTAAAAACACCACCGGCCGTTATAATAAGCAGGATAACCGCTATCCCCGCAATCGAATCATTTAACCACCCCATCACTTTATGCATCGAATTGCCACGCATCACGCCGAGTAATAATACCGCCATCAAAACTGATAATAGCAGAGCAACGGTTGCATCACCGGTAAAGAGAATTATTTTTTTAAGTACAGATGTTCCGGGAAAAAAAGTTTCTGCCACTACGGCAAGAGCAATCAGCAACACCGGCAGCAGGGCAAGAAAAAAGCTTTCAAATTTACCAGGCAATGCTTTTGTCTCTGTTTCAGTTGTTGCGTGGCCGGGTATTTCTATGTTCATCCTTTTTAATATTCTTCCGAGCATCGGGCCGGCAATGATCACTACCGGTATTGCAATGATCAGTCCATACATTAACGTTTTCCCGAGATCTGCTTTAAAAGCGCCTACTAAAAACATAGGACCGGGATGCGGTGGCAAAAAACAATGGGTAGTGCTCAATCCCGCTGCCATCGGTATGGCGATATACAACAAAGGAAGTTTCGCTGTTCTGGCAATTGAAAAAACTAATGGCACCAGGATGATAAATCCTGCATTATAATACAATGGAATTCCCACCATGAAGCCTGTAAGCAGGATCGCCCATTGAATATTTTTTTCACCAAAAGAATGAATCAGTGTATTTGCGATCTGTCGCGCTGCCCCGCTCATCTCCAAAATTTTTCCCAATACAGCGCCCAGACAAATGATCAATGCTACATCCCCTAATGTGCTGCCGACGCCGGTTTTCATTGCTTTTAATAAAACAACAGGCTCCATTCCAAAGGCAAGACCTGCCAACAAAGCAACGATCAATAAAGAAAGAAAGGGACTGACTTTTTTATAGGTAAGAAATATTTGTAACCCGATGGCAAGAACAATAATGATGAGCTGCATAAGAGTTTATTGAACTGTATTGCTCAATGTACCGATATTATCGATGGAAATATTTATTTCATCCCCGCTTTTCAACGTAAAATCACTGCCGGGCACAATACCGGTGCCGGTCATAATTAAACAACCATGCGGAAAACTGCTTTCACGATAAACAAACGAAACAAGTTCCCCGAATGTTCTTTTGATCTGGCTGATCGCAATTGAACCTTCAAATACTTTTTTATTTTCCCTGTTGATCTCAAGTGATATTGTTGTGCCGGTATCAAGCGGTTCTTCGGTAACATAAATACAGGGTCCAAGCGCTGCACAACCATCATATGTTTTTGCCTGTGGAAGATATAATGGATTTTCGCCTTCAATGCTGCGGCTGCTCATATCATTCCCAATTGTATAACCAACGATCTTTCCTGATGATGTAGCAACCAATGTTAATTCAGGCTCGGGTACATCCCATGTTGAATCCTTTCTTATTCTCACAAATGCCTTATGTCCTACGATGCGATGAGGCGTCGATTTAAAAAACACTTCGGGTCTTTCGGCTTCATAAACCTTTCCATAAAAATCTGCACCACCCGAAGCTTTGCTTTCCTCCTGTCTTCCAACCTTACTTCTTAAATACGTGACACCACAGGCCCATAGCTCCTGCTGACTTCCTATTGGCGGCAACAGCTCCCGGATAACAGTTTCATCTCTTTTCTTCAATACGAGAATGAGGTCATTGATCTTTTCGATGAGCTTATCATCATTAATAAATGAATCCCAGTTTTCATTTTGTACCAGGTAAAAAGAATCACTCTTTTCGATAACAATGCCATTTGTGGTCTTATATATTTTCATATTTCAAGAATTATTTAATTTTCACATCGCTCCATAGCCAGATCAATGATTCAGGTAAAATGGCACCTCCATGTTTACCATTATGTGCACCGGTTCCCTTTTCGAATTTATATTCATATCCCTTAAATTTCAGCGCCGACTCCATTTCAAGATTCGCCAGCCACCAATCGCCATGTTCATTATTCAGATCATTAGTGCCGTCCTGCAGGAAGATTTTAATGTCTTTCTTTTTATGCTTACGAATGATGAAGGGATAATTATTCCCACCGCGAATATTTGTATAGCTACCGATATGACTAAGTACTTTATGAAAATACTCCGGATGCTCCCAGGCTGCAGTAAATGCACAGATAGCGCCGCTTGATAGACCACCGATGCCGTGCATCTTCGGATCATTACTGATATTATATTTCTTCTTCAGCTCAGGAATGATCTCATCCATCAGCATGGTCGCATAGCGATCATCCAGCACATCATATTCATCGGCACGATTGTTGGCACGAAATCTATTTTCAGGGTATTCTTTTGATACATGTCCCGGGTTGACAAACAAACAAATCGTAGCCGGCACTTTTTTCGCGAATATCAAATTATCATACACAACAGGAACTCTGAAGTCGCCCGTTTCATTTACGTAAGAATGTCCATCCTGGAAAACCATTAATGCCGCTGGCTTTGCCGAATCATACTGAACAGGCACATACACATAAAACTCACGAAAATTGTTATAGATCTTGCTTTGCCATTCATATTTGGTAACGGTTCCCCTGGGCACTCCTTCTTTTCTTTGTGAATCGGGTCCGGGTTTATAAAGTGAATCCTGACCAAAGCAGGCATGGGTAAAAATTAACAGCGAAATTATTAGCTTTAATTTGTTCATAATGAAACTTAATCCCGCATTTTAAATCTCAGCACATACATATCATTTGTGATGTATAAAGTTTTTTCATCTGGCGATAAGGCACAGTTACTTGATGCATGATCCAACCTGATCATACCTAATTTTTTTCCTTCGCTGTTAAAAATATAGACGCCGCCCGGGCCGGTCGCATAAACATTTCCATTTTTATCTATCTTGAATCCATCCGGCACTCCGCTCATTGTCTTTGCTTCTTCCGCAGCGCTGTAAAATATTCTTCCGTTAATTGCCGAATCCCCATTTAAATCAAATAGGTACCAGTTCGGTTTCCCGCCGTCAGAATTAGCAACAATCAGTTTCTTTTCGCCGGGCATCAATGCAATTCCGTTTGGTCTTGTAATGGAATCAACAAGTAAGAACACTTCGCCGTTTGCTTTTACTTTATAAACACCGTTAAATGAAATCTCTTTTTTTGCATCATTATCATCCTGCGTTTGCAACCCATAAGGAGGATCGGTAAAAAACAATTCACCGGCACTGCTATACACCGCATCATTCGGACTGCTGAAACGTTTTCCGTTGTACTTATCTGCGAGCGTAATGAATTTTGCTTCCGGTTTGTCAAGCGGCGCATCCATCCTGGCCATCCGTCTGTCGCCGTGCTGGCACAAAACCAAATTTCCATTACCGTCAAATGTCAATCCGTTACTGCCCGGTTCTTTACACAAAGATGGCTCGGCGCCTGTATAACCGGAGGGTTTTAAATAAACTTCTTTTCCTGTTGCTTCCGTCCATTTAAATATTGTATTCATCGGGACATCGCTAAATAAAAGCATGTGGTGTTTTTCAACCCAAAGAGGACCTTCACTCCATTCGAAACCTTCGGCAATTATTGTTGGTTTGGCATTTCGGGAAATAAGATCATCCAATGCCGGATCGAGCCGTTCAATGCTGCCAATGCTTTCATAATTCATTTCTTGTTTCTTGTTATCCATGCTGTTATTGCAAGCAATTATGATAAGCAATAAAGGAAGAAAAAAAAATTTACTCATGCTTTCTATTTATATAAATACTCAACGCTAAGTTCCCCCTTTAGGGGAACAGGGGGCTTAATGCGAATCCCGGGTTACTACCGAACCTGAATTACCCTGTAAAAAATCCAGGTCAGCGCCTTTATCAGCGCCTGTTACATGTTTTATATACATGCTGACATACCCTCTTTCTGCAGCCGCTTTCGGTGGTGTCCATTTTGCTCTTCGTTTTTCCAATTCCGCATCCGAAACATCTAAATGAATTTTTCTTTTTTCTACATCCAATTCGATCATATCACCATTTTGTACCAATGCAAGGTTGCCACCGATCGCCGATTCCGGCGATACATGTAAAATTGTAGTGCCATAGGCAGTACCGCTCATTCTCCCATCGCTGATCCGAACCATATCTTTAATTCCTTTTTCCAGTATTTTTTTGGGGAGGGCCATATTACCAACTTCCGGCATCCCCGGATAACCAACAGGGCCCACATATTTTAATACCATCACACAATTCTCATCAATATCTAAATTCGGATCGTCCACCCTTGCGTGATAATCTTCAATACTTTCAAACACAACTGCACGACCTCTATGCTTCATTAGAGCCGGAGTAGCAGCCGATGGTTTCATGACGGCTCCGTTCAATGCAATATTCCCTTTTACCACTACACAACCTGCTTCAGCGATCAATGGTTTATGATAAGTGGCGATCACTTCCGCGTTGTAGCACTCGGTAGTTCCTGTGATATTCTCATGATGATTTTTACCTGTAACAGTAATGATGTTTTTATGTAAGTGCTCCTTTAACTGATCCAGTACAACAGGCAGACCCCCTGCATAATAAAAATCTTCCATTAAAAACTTTCCGGACGGCATCAGGTTTACCAATAATGGTATGTGACTTCCGATCTTATCAAAATCTTCCAGATCAATTTTTACTCCGATCCTTCCGGCAATCGCTAATAAGTGAATGATAAAGTTCGATGAACCGCCGACCGCTGCATTCACCATGATCGCATTTTCAAAAGCCTCCCGTGTAAGAATTTTATCAATCGTTAAGTTGTCCTTTACCATTTCTACAATTCTTCTTCCACTCAATTGCGCCATTACCTTTTTTCTTGAATCAGCAGCCGGAATGGCGGCTGCGCCGCTCAATGTCAATCCCAATGATTCAACCATACAAGCCATTGTACTTGCCGTACCCATTGTCATACAATGACCGATGCTTCGGCTCATACAACTTTCGGCAAATTCACAATCTTCCTGTGTCATCTTTCCAGTTTTCATGTCTTCATCAAACTTCCAGACATGTGTGCCACTTCCTATCATTTCACCTTTATATCTGCCATTTAACATGGGCCCGCCCGGTACAACGATCGTTGGTAAACCAACACTGGCCGCACCCATTACTGTCGAAGGAGTGGTCTTATCACAACCCGTTAACAACACAACACCATCAATCGGATTACCGCGTATACTTTCTTCGGCATCCATGCTTGCCAAATTGCGAAACAACATGGCCGTTGGCTTCAACAATGTTTCACCTAAACTCATGATTGGAAATTCAACAGGAAACCCGCCTGCTTCCAGCACACCTCTTTTTACACTTTCAGCATGTTCACGAAAATGCGCATTACAGGGTGTCAGTTCGCTGAATGTATTACAAATGCCAATAACCGGTCGTCCATCAAAATGGTCAGGCGGCATACCCTGGTTCTTCATCCAGCTGCGGTAGATGATCCCATCTTTGTCTTTCCGACCGAACCAATCCTGGCTTCTTAGTTTTTGATTCGTTTTCATTTATGTTATAAAAGTTCGATTAAGTCACTAAAATAGTTCTTTTACTTCTTCAATTCCATCCGACTGATTGAATGAAGGCACGAAAAATATTCGTGGTAGTGGTCAGGCTTCTTGTTAAAAAACCCCTGTAGAAACAAGGGTTAGTCTACTGTTGCTGCTTGCCCACATAAGAAAGTATTTTTATTTATCCCACCAGATCCTTGTACTCAGTTTATCCGCACCTTGTCTTGCAATCGCTTCATTCATATTTTCCGAATTCACTGATAACTCGGATGTGGGGTAGGTTAGTCTCCTGATAAACGTTCCATTTGGCACATCCGGATTATTCGGCTGATTATATGGATTCGGGGTCAATGCCGGGAATCCACTTCTTCTGAAGTTTGCAAACGCCTCAGGTCCGTTGAGAAATGATGCTATCCAGTACTGTGTATTTATTTGCTGAAGTTCTGTTCCTGCTCCCAAAGGATTCGCTGCAATGTATGTATCTCTTGCTCCTGCTGATACTGCACAGCCTGGATCATACGTTACCATTTGATCCATATGTGCCTTTATTCCGTCGGAAAAATATTGTGCAGCGGTGCCAGCGGTGATCCATCCCCTGTGTCTTGCTTCAGCTAATAATAAATTTGTTTGCGCTGCTGTTACGTAAAATACAGGTGATGATATCTTCACAATTCTTCTGCGATCAGCCTGGCTGTAATCATAAAAGCTTGCTAAACCATCAGCAGTTGCGGCAGCTACAATTGTCCCGTTATCTTTTCCGATCGGCATTCCTATTTGAACCGATGCGCTTGTATTACCAGCAGCGACGGTTTGTCCATTACCAGAGGTAGCACCAACATAACGGATGGCAATTGCCGATAATCGTGGATCGTTTGTATTTTTCAGCTGATCCACAAACGGTTTTGTCAAATAAAAATTAGCAGCTTCGGTACCATTTAAAGTACCTCCGATAGGCTGCTGATAGTTTGCGTCGTGGCGCATGTATGCATTGTCTGCATTATCAGTTATTACTCCACCAGCAAATGCGGCTTGTACGGTTGCCTGTGCCTTGGCTACATCTACTTTAGAGAGTCGCATCCCTGCTCTTAACAATAAAGAATAGGCAAATTTCTTCCATTTGGCAATATTGCCGGCATATAATACATCGGAACCTTCAATCTGACCGGATGCATTTAATGTAGTTGCTGCTTCTGTCAATTCTGTTATGATCTTTGTATAAATAGCTTGTTGCGCATCATATTTTGGAAACAAGATCTGGTCAGTATACCCGGCACCAGCCTCCGTAAAAGGAATATCGCCGTATTCGTCAGTCAGAATCATAAATACATAAGCCTGGAAGATACGAGCCATATTATGCAGATTGGCTCTTGCAGTGTTGCTTTCTGTTTTAGCAAGTACATCACGGGTGTACTTGATCACATTCTGGTAATAAGCGATCCATATTGGTGGAGTAACAACATCCCTGCTATCGATATTAAAATTCGCCCCAGCTAATACTCCCCCATTGGGTGTTACCATTTGCTGAACAATGCCGATATCGAACACAAGGGATTTGACAGGAAAAGATGTATTGATAACGGCGCTGTTAAGTAAAAGTGCCGGGTCAAGAGTTGTGGGACTAACCTTATTCTTATTTAAATCATCGAATCCCTTATCACAAGACACGACACATGTTAACAAAACAACGAGCAAACTATAATTAATTATTTTTTTCATCTGTATAAATTTTATGTTTTAAAAGACCAGATGTATTAAAACCTAATATTCAGGTTAAAACCTATTCCCCTTGTTGTAGGAACTCCCGGAGACTCAAGTCCAACCTGGTTGTCAGAAGCAAATCCAAAAGTCTCAGGATCTATATTGTCGATCCATTTTTTAATGATCAATACATTGCTTGCAACAAGATCAAGCTTCACTCCTTTTATGGGCCACTTACCGGGCAGAAATCTTGTGAAATCATATCCCAGGTTCATCTGGCGAAGCTTCCAATATCCGCCATCATAAATAACGGCTTCAACAATACCTTGCGAACGCAGGTGCTCCCAATAGGTCTGAACGGGTGTAGCCACGATGTTAGGGTTGCCACTTGAATTTACTCCCTGGCCAATTACGCCACCAACTCTTCCTTCCAACGTCATTTTATGCAGACCATGACGAACAGCGTTGAAGTTTGTGCCCGACAGAACTTTATTGCCAAGTTTGTAATCTATAAGAAATGAAAAATTAATGCCTTTATAATTAAATGCATTCAAAAAACCGCCTACCCATTTTGGTAAAGCACTGCCGAATAAAACAAATGCAGCGGTAGCTTGTGGCACGCCGTCTGATTTGAAGATCCTTTGTCCTTTGTCATTTCTTGCATACCCAAATCCAGCTATCTGACCCATTTCCTGTCCTACAACATGTCTTATTTCGCCATTAAAAACGTGCGTGCCGATCGTGATCCTTTCACCAGGCGTAGAAGTTATAATGCTCTTTACTTCGGTTTTATTATAGGAAGTATTGGCCGTAAATTCCCAGTTGAAATTTTGTGTCTTGAGTGGAACCACGTTTAACAGCACTTCGAAACCATTATTCTCACTTTCACCACTGTTAATACGGGTGCTTACAAAACCTGATCCATCCGATATCTGCACATTCACGATCTGGTCTCTTGTGATTTTTTTGTAAACAGCAACGTCAAGATTTACCCTGTTATTAAACATCCTCAGATCCAAACCAATTTCAGTTTCTGAAACACGGCTTGGTTTTAAGTCCGGATTGGGAACTACGTTTCCGTTTGATCCGACTGGTACGGCAATCCCGGATGGATTAAGAATCGTATTCGCATTTACATTATAAAACAATTGATCAGAATATGGCGCCACATCACCATCACTTCCCACTTCTGCATAACCGATTCTTATTTTACCAAAATTTAACCATGACAGGCCGCTAAAGGTTTCAGAGAAGACATAAGCAGCATTTACAGATGGATATAAAATACTCCTGTTCTCAGGTGACAATGTCGAGAACCAGTCATTTCTTACAGTACCATTCAGATAGAATGTGCGATTCCACGAAACTTCTGCTGAACCATATAAAGAATTGACTCCTTGTTCAAACAAATTGTACACAGGGTCTTTCGCTCTTCCATTCTGAACTGTATAAAGACCGCGTATTACAAAATCAGTAACCTGTACATTATTAATGTCTGTACGTCTGCGCAATTGGTTTCCGCCACCCGTTAATGTAACATCGAAGTCACCAAATTTTTTGGCGGCAGTTATAAGAAAGTCCATATTGGTTCCCCTGAATCGACGAGATTCTTGTGTGAACACCCCGTTTACAAATCCTGCAGGTGCTGCCGCTCTTGAAGCGTGACCGGTAGGGAAGTTATTGACTTCTTCATCGCGACTCCAATAATCCTGCCCGATTTTCCCCTGCACTGAAAGCCATGGAAAGAATTGATATTTTATGCCGATATTTCCAAAGATCCTGTCTCTTCTTATGTGATGGAATTGCTCCGCCAACACCCAATAAGGATTCGTACGGTTCATAAAACGTGAATAGATATATTCATTTCCAGTGGCCGGATTATATTTATTCGCATTCAGTACACTTAATGGCATCGAGTTGGCCATTGCCATAATAGAAGTAGGAATTGAATTATCCTGGTTCGCTATGTTTGGTGGATTAAAAATTTTCTCCTTGGAATAATTAATACTTCCAAAGAAGTTAAACTTTGTTGATAAATTATAATTGAACCCAAGATTTACTGATTTACGATTCAGACTATTGTTTGGCACGATTCCTTTGTTCTCTGTATTGTTCAACGAGAGACGCATTCCACCTTTATCGCCACTGGTTTCCATCGCAACGGTATTGGAAACGTTTTGCGCATTCCTGTAAAATTCGTCTATACGGCTTCCTTGTGGTTCATACGGAATATTGGGAGTATTAAAT
>DASVAM010000439.1:0-5462 GCA_036376375.1 Chitinophagaceae bacterium | reverse complement strand
TCCTTCAAGACTGTTTACACTTGTGTACGGAATAAATACCGGCAAATAGCTGGTCAATCGCTTGTCTAATTCTTCCCTGTAAAAAACTGCATCATTATTTGATACGGCTAATATGGGTAATTCTTCCGGTAACTTTTTTTCATATTCTCTTAAAAACATACTTTCATTTAAAAAATATATCTTCCTGAACAAATGTTTCTCGCTTTGAAATAATTGGCTGTAGTAAAAGAATTCGACATTATGGAGTCTTAAAAAAACCTTTCTCCCACTCAAAAGCAATTGTTTCAGGAATGCGGTACAATGGATTCCTTCCATTAAAACGGGATAATCGTCGGTAAGCAGGCTTTCAAGCAGTAGCCGATTTTCCCGTGACTTTACGATAAAAGGTTTGGTAATGGATATACTTTTCCACTTTGATAATCTCTTATAATAATTTACCTCCTCACAATATTTATTCAACTCCTTTTGCTCGCCTCTGCCATAATCAAAACAATGAAGTTTGATCCGGATCCCTTCTTCATGCAACGCTTTGAGCTTATAAAAAAGATCAACGACGCCTCCATAGTCAACTGGCCAGGGCACATCGTGGCAAATGATATGAAGTATCTTATCGTTACTCATTAAATAATTCCTTGTAAAAATTCAACAACTTATCTTTCTCCTTTTGCCAGTTAAGTTCTTCTTTTGCTTTTAAACAATTCTGTTTCAACTGTAAATAAAGTTCTTTATTTCTAAAAAGCTTATTGATCGCGTTCGATATTGATTGCGTTTCAAGATCATCAATTAGTTCTGCAATTTTAAACTGGTCATTGATCTTTTTGTATTCAGGATAATTCATCGTTACCTGCGGAATACCGGCATGAATGTAATCAAAGAATTTGTTGGAAAGTGACAGGTATTGATTGAGCCCTGTCCTTTCAAATGGATTTACGCCAATATAAGCTTGCGCAGTTCTTTTTCGTAACTCATCCGGTGATAGCATCCCAAAAAAGTCGATTTTACTATCCAGTCCATTGGCTTTAGCCACCAATCTCATTTCATTCATAAAATTCCCATTGCCACACACCCAAAGCTTTGCATTTACGTTCTTCATTGCCAAAACAATCTTTTCAAGTCCGCGACCTTTATTCACGGCGCCCTGGTAGAGTATGATATCTTCCGTTGCTGATTGTTCAACCGGTTCCAAAAGCAGGGGTACATTACGAATCACTTTATAGTTGGCGTTGTAATTCCTCTTAAACTCGTTCGAAAGACCCTCACAAACTGTATAACCATATTGAAACTCCGGGATCATTCTTTTTTCGATCCCGTGCCAGAACCGATAGATCCCTGGCCGGCTGATCACTTCATCCAGCTGTGAAAAATATTCATGTGCGTCGTACACACGTTTTATTCCCTTCAATTTAGAAATATAATAGCAGGGAAGTATTGTATCAAGATCAATGGCACAAATACAATCCATTCTTTTAAAAAGCAGAAAAAAGAAAAGACGGATATTAAATTCGCTATAAAATAATTTTCCTTTATTAAACCAGCATTTGAGCCGTCGCCTGTCGTAATTTGTTTTTGACAATGGGAGAGACGTCTCCAATTTTCTTCCAACCAGCAATACTTCATAACCTGCATCGGCCAATGATCCGCAAATGCGCTGCATTCGCTGATCATAGCTAAGATCATTTGTTACGGTAAATATTAGTTTCTTCACTTCCTTCTATCAAATATAAAAGAAAAGTCCCGCCTGAGGCGGGACCGGAATTCATAGTGAAATGTTTTTTTATTGCATCATATCGCCACCCGAATTCATGCTTTCTCTTTCACCTTTCATGTTTTTACGTTTGAAGAGGTTCGGATCGAACTTTCCAAATCTCCAGTTAAAGTTCAGACGAAGAAGCTGCGGATCACGACGACGGAATACATCCTGTGTGAAGTATTGTGACTCTGAATGTGTATAGGAACGACGGGTCCTGAAGACATCACTCATATTAAGGGAGATAGAAGCCGCTTTGTTTTTCAGGAATTCATACTTAATGCCCATATCAGCATAGTAGTTTGAACGAACGTATCCCTGGGCAGACGATGAAGAACCAAACATATGTCCCATACCGCCACCGCCCATACCACCACCACTTCCACCGGGAGGAAGTACGGTCTTGGAATTATATACTGCCGTAAACTGGAAGGAAAAATTCTTAGGAAGCTTGAACGTGTTGTTCACTTTTCCAAACCAGCTTGCAAACTGATCCTGCTCAGGCTGGTTCGGGTCATCAATATTGATCTTTGAAGTATACAGGTTAAGGTTGGAAGTAAGATCCCACCATTTTGTTATTTTATTCTTCATCGTGAATTCAAGACCTGTTACATAGCTGGAATTTGCATTGATGAAAGTATTGATCACACGATTTACGCCGTCTACGTTCATGGTATCCCCCTGATAGGCGGTGATCAGGTTGTCTGTATGTTTATAATAAGCGGAAGCAAGGAAGTTATCTTTATTCTTAAATATCTTCTGGTACGATAACTCAAATGAATTCGTAAACTCCGGCTCTAAGTCCGGATTGCCTTTTCTTGGATTAAGAAAATCAGACTTGTCGATGAAGGGCGACAACTGGAAAAAGTTCGGACGATTGATCCTTCTTGTGTAATTAAGTTGTAATTCCTGTTCCTTTTTTAACTTCTGGCTAAGGAAAACACTTGGGAAAAAGCTAAGTGGAAACGTGTTGCTGAATGATTCATTTGTTTTCACCAGTTCTCCATCATA
Organism: Chitinophagaceae bacterium; assembly: GCA_036376375.1. GTDB lineage: Bacteria > Bacteroidota > Bacteroidia > Chitinophagales > Chitinophagaceae > VBAS01. The sequence continues at coordinate 2,704 of DASVAM010000439.1, read as the reverse complement.
ACCGGAGCTTTCAACCCTGAGACCAAGCTGGTACCCGAAAGATTTTATCTGGTTTGTATAAGTTGTATAGGCCGCTAGAACATGATCTTCGGCTATATAATCGACGGAAGAATTTGGTATGAGTGTAGCCTGGTTAGTGGCCGGATCGATATAATAAAATGCAGTTTGGCTGTTTGCTTTGTTGAAAGCAGCCCTGACACCCATTTCTAATTTTGATTTTTCCGTGAGGGGGTTCACAAAATCGGTTTGTATGATCAAACTTTCACCGATACCGGAAGTATTTTGCTGCTGATCAAATTCACCCGTCAAAACGCCTGAAGAATGATCATAATAGTCGGTCATGATGAGGTTTTGATTCAAATTCTTTCTTTTATTATAGGTGGCGTCGGCCGTCCACTCCTTACCCGCTTTAGGAAAGTTATGCTTGAAACTTAATTGAGCTCCCCTGAATTTGAATTCACCTTCCGAATTTGTCAATCGTTCGAGGTAAGAAGATTTCTTAACTGTATAAAGAGAATCCACTAATAACTTGCTGATTGATTCAGGAGCAAAAGTACCATTGCCAATATTTGTGTTAAAAGAAAGTGTGTTTCTGTTATCAATAAAATAATCCATACCAGCCCTGAAGAATTTAAAATTACCTTCCATTTCACTTCTGTCATCCTGGTGCATGAAGGTGTTCGGTTGATCAAGTATATTGTACCTGTCAGTATAACCAGTGCTTATGGATTTACGCTGGTTATAGTTTGCACTACCAAAAAGATTTACTTTGCTTTGGCGAATACTGAAGTCACCGCCCAAACTAATTTTGGCTCTGGAGTCAATGCTTGAACGTACACTGCCATTATAGCCAACTTTTTTATTCTTCTTTAAAACAATGTTCAAAATGCCAGCGGTTCCGCCGGAAGCATCATATTTTGCTGAAGGATTTGTAATGATCTCAATTGATTCTATTGCATCCGCAGGAATCTGCTCAAGTTGCATGGTCGTTGGGCGACCATCAACAAAAATTTGAGGACTATTGTTACGAAGGGTAACATTTCCATCAAGGTCAACTGAAAGAGATGGAACGTTCTTCATAACATCAACTGCAGTACCACCCGCTGATATTACGTCCTTCTCCACATTATATACTTTCCTGTCAATTCCTAATTGAAAAAGAGGTTTGGAAGCCACAACGGTCACATTACCCAATACCTGTGCATCCATCTCCAGTTTTATATTACCAAGATCTTTGTCAATGGCATTTAACATGCCGCTCATATCACCGCCTGCCTGCATTTTCATTTCAAAACCTGCGTTTTGTTCGATGGGTTTAAAACCAATGGCAGTTATCTTTAATTTGGATTGTCCAAAAAGAGGAATATTCTCCAAAGCAAATTCGCCATTTGCTTTTGTAAGCATACCGGCAATTATTACTTCTTTCCTTTTCTTGGTAACGGTATCCATCTTACTTTGTACGAGGGTAACTGAAGCCGCTTCTACGGGTTTACCACTTTGGGCTTCTACGATCTTCCCATACATACGACCGGTCATTTGTTGACCATTTCCCCCGCCTCCGGGTCTCTGCATCATGGGATTCTGAGCAAATAAGCAAAAGCTGGTAAGGTTTAATAAAAAAACGAGAACTAACTTATTCATTACGTGAGTTTTGGTATTAGACGCGCAAAGGTCTTTTAACCTTCTCTAAATGTCATTTTTATATGACAAAAGGCTTAAACATGATTATGGGAGGAATTAACCGATGATGGTAACCTTAATTAACCTATCTGGGTAAAAAATAAGTGATCAGGACTTGCAGAATGCCGATAATGAAACCAATGACCCCGCCCAGGATTTCAACAAACCTGAATTCTTTGCTCATTATCTGGTATAGAATGGCTTCCAGCTTGTCACTTGAAAATGCCGAGACCTTTTCGGTAACAATTTTTTCAAGGTCGAGTTCATGTTGCAAATGCGCTGCATAGCTTGTCATTAATTGCGGAAAAAGAGTTTCTAATTCCTGCGTAAATGTCTTTTTCAATGACCTGATTGTTCTCTCTCCGATAAACAAACTCAGAAAGGGCATTTCATCACTCAGCTTGTTGCGCAGAAAGTTATCAACATGTGTGTCGATCATGGGCATAAGCTTCTGCAGGTTCCCGGGATCTGTAATTTTCCGCTGAATGTCTTCAAAAGAGAGAAATTCATCGCTTATCATTTTACCGAGTTTTTCAGCAAATTTTTTTTGGCGTTTTGGAAATATGCCGTGAAAAGTAATGCCAAGAATCTTCTTCGGGTCCCGCGGATGAAAAAGCATTTTAATTGCGATCCAGTTGGTAAGCCAGCCAATAAATGCTGAGATCGAAGGGATGACAAGAAACTGAATTAGCAATGAAAAATTCATCTATAAGTTTGGACAAAGAAATAGAAACATGCTCTCGGTTCAAAATCTCATTTTGGGCACATAACGAATTATTATATTTTTGCCGTCGCTTAAAATGGTGGCCATAGCTCAGCTGGTTAGAGCATCAGATTGTGGTTCTGAGGGTCGTGGGTTCGAGCCCCATTGGCCACCCAAATTGAAAAACCTTCTGTTTACAGGAGGTTTTTTGTTTTCAATCTATCCACCATTCATCAAAAAGCTCTGTTAAAAGGATTTACATGTAAGAAAACCCATCTTTTTGCGTTATTTTTACGAGACTTATAAGGCCAATAAATTTAA
>DASVAM010000436.1:0-4896 GCA_036376375.1 Chitinophagaceae bacterium | reverse complement strand
TTGTGCACTCGAACCCTGGCCCACATAGGCTCCTATCTCAGGATCGTAGCCCGTGTAATTTGTGATGGTAAATACATTTTGGGCGCTTAAGGTTGCTTTGAATCCTTTGACCACTTTTGTATGACTCAAATATCGCGCAGGGACATTGTAAGTCAACGACACGTTTTTCAACCTGAAATAAGAACCATCTTCTACAAACCTGGTAGATATCTTTGAATGATTATTTTCATTTGCAACGGTATTGTTCGTTATCCGGGGAACATCTGTACCAGCATTTGTAATGATCGTTTTGCCGTTAGCATCTGTAGTTAGCTTAGCATATTCCATTCCTTTGATCAAAAGGTTGCGACTTAAATAAATATTATTAGGATTGCTGTTAGCGGCCGCTATATAATTGTAAATGTCATTGCCGGTTGCTCCTGTAAAAAGTATACCCAGCTCAAAACCCTTGTAATAAAAAGTATTGCTAAAGCCCAGCACTAACTTTGGCCAGGGATTGCCAATATTGGTTATATCTTTTACATCTATCTTCTTATCTCCATTAATATCCCGGTATTTTACATCACCTACCCATATGCCCGTGTTCGGATCGGTTGGTCTCCTGTTCCCATTATTATCTAAGGGCACCGCGCTGTTATTAATCTCTTCAACAGATTGGAATAAACCTTCCGCTATATAACCTCTGAATAACCATGGGGCCTGGCCTATTGATGCACGTTGCGTCCAGTTATTCATCCACCAGGATACTCTTTCAATAAAGGCGTTTTCTGAATTCAATGAAGTAACCTTAGTGTCGAAGTGAGCCAAATTCAGATTTGTTTCCCATCTAAAATCTTTGTTACTGATATTAGTTGTATTGAATGTAAGGTTCCATCCTTTTGTTTCCAAAGAACCGGCATTCACCAATGGAGCTCCTACGGAACCAGGACTTCCATTGGTTCCCATGTACCATGGCAAGCTGGCACCCAGTATCAGGTTATCCGTTTCTTTCACGTAATAATCTGCTTCAACATTAAACCTGTTATTCAGGAACCCGATGTTTAGACCAATGTTGTTTGTTTTTGTTTCTTCCCAACCGAGTTTAGAGTTTGTAAAAGTTGAAGGTAAGAATCCTGTGCCCCATGGTGTAGCTCCTGTATTCAACGGAGCATAAATTCCTGAACCTGTTCCCTGATTACCTGTCAGACCAGTTTCGAGTCTTAGTTTTAATTCACTTATAAAATCAACATCGAAAAATTTTTCTTTACTTACTCTCCATGCTACCGAAACCGAAGGGAAGTTACCCCACCTGTTGTCTTCGCCGAAATAAGGAGAACCATCTCTCCTGAATGTAGCCGTTAAAAGATAACGGTTGTCGTAGTTATAATTAACTCTTCCAAGATAAGATTCCATTGACCATGGATAAGTTCCACCTCCATTGGTCGCCGATGTTGGATTTCCTGCATTCACGTCAAATATGTCATTAGTAAGAAACCCTGTTCTGCCGGCAGACAAAGCTTTCCACTCAGATTCCTGGGCTTCGTGAGTTGCCATAATGGTGAAACTGTGCTTTTCAATCTGGCGTGTATATTCCAACTGTTGATTCCAGTTCCAGTACCAACTATTATAAGTTCCGCTTTGTAATGAAGCCAGTGTGTTGTAGTGCCATTGATCAATATTATACGTCGGAGTATAATAGGTCGACACACCATCACCCATACTTCCGTTCAGGGAAGTTCTAAATACCAACCCTTTCATTATGTTGATGCCAAGATTTAAACCTCCTAAAAATTGTCTTCTCTTATTTGTATTGGTGATAAGATTTGCAATGGCTATAGGATTTATTGGAGCGTATTGATTGGCTCCGTTTATCGGATCACTTCCACCCCACGAACCATCGAAGTTGGTAACGGGAATCTGCGGGGTTAATGTTAATGCGCTTGCAATAAGCGGACTTTGTGCATCACCATAGTTAGTTGTTGTCAGTGTTTCATTTGTTTGATTTCCGCTAAGATTGACTCCAATGGTCGCCCAATCTCTTGGTTTATTATCCAGGTTTAACCTGAAACCATACCTGTTAAAACCAGACCCTGCGGCTACACCTTCCTGTTTTAAGTACTCACCAGACATGTAGTAGGTGGTATTGTTACTACCGCCGCTAAGATTCAGCTGGTGCTTATTCATTGCCGCATTATTGAACAACTCATCCTGCCAATCCGTTCCCTTTCCTAATAAAGAAGGATCTAAAAATTCAGGAGGAGTAGTACCACCGGCGAGATCGTGAAATTCATTTACCATTTGCGCATATTGCTGCAAGTTCATTACATCCAAATGCTCTGGTGGAGTTTGAAGGTTATATTGATAAACATAATTTATTTTAAAATCGCCTGCTTTGCCACGTTTTGTAGTAACCAATACCACACCGTTGCTTGCACGGGAACCATAAATAGCCGTCGCTGACGGTCCCTGCAAAATTTGAATATCATCGATATCTGATGGGTTCAGGCCTGACAAAGGATTGGAGGAACTTGAAGAACCAAAAGAAACGTCTTCGTTCACCTGCACCTGAACTCCATCGATCACATAAAGAGGTTGTGTGCGACCTAATGAACTGATACCACGGATGTTCACTGAGATACCTCCACCAGGCTGACCTGAATTTTGTGTAACATACACCCCTGCGGCGCGACCCTGAAGAGCCTGCTCTATCGTAGTGTTCACTGTCTTTTCAATATCTTTTGCATTAATGGTTGATTGCGCAGCTGTAAGGTTAGCTCTTGTCGATCTTCCGTAACCCACCACTACGACATCCGTTAAAGCAGCAGCCTGCTGTACCATGCGCACAGTAAATACATTTTGTTTACCGACCACTATTTCCTGTTTGTCAAATCCTACATAAGAAATGATCAATACAGATTTCTCACCGGCAACCGTAATCGAAAAACTGCCATCTTCTTTTGCGGTCGTGGCATTGGTTGTACCTCTTTCCGACACGGTAGCGCCAGCCAGCGGTTCACCTTTATCATTTATTATTTTTCCGGTTACTGTAATCGGTGGCGCAGCAATAAGCACCGTTTCCGTTTTAGCAGATGCATCAGCTTCTTTCTCTTTCACCACTACCATCTTGTTGAAGATGGTATAAGTAAGCGGCTGATTTTGAAAACAAGCTTCCAATGCCTGCTCAACCGGTGCATTACTGATGTTAACCGTAACGGTATTTGCTTTCTTTAACAGTCCTTTGGTATATACAAAAGTATAGTCAGACTGTTTTTTGATCTCCCTGAATACCTTGTCAAGCGGAGAATTGACTTCATGAAGACTCACATTCTGGGAAAAGCCATTTGCACTGGCATTAAGGCAAACCGCAAGCAGAAAAATTGTGGTTAGTTTCATAATCATAAACATTTTGATCGTCCCTCCCCTCCTTAACCACCGAGGGACGCAGCAAGCAATAAATTGCATAATTTTGTTTTTGATTTTAGGTTAAACAATTAAGTATATCGCTCTGGTATTTGTTAGCCTAATAACTACCGTTCTGCCTCGTCCGCGGAACGGTTTTCTTTAGCTAACTAATTATTTCACATTTTCAAATCCTTTAAGTATTACACTAAAAACTCCGGATGCCTACGGCAATACAATTATTTTCCTGCCCCTGATATCAAATTTTACCTTCCCGGTAAGCTCCAATGCACGCAATGCATCTGATAATTTGATATTGCGACGCATTTCAGCAATAAACAGATCATCTGATTTGCCCTGATATTCAACTTCTACATCATACCAACGGGACAATTGCCTCATTACTTTTTCAATACCGGCTTGTTCAAAATCAAACATTCCATTTTTCCAGGCAACAACTTCCTCAATGTCAACATTGCTCACCACTTTCATGTCGCCATTATTTGCGAGTTGTAATTGTTGACCCGGCTTCAACACATTTGCATTATCTCCATGCACAAACTTCACCACTCCCTCCAGTAACGTAGTCTTTACATTTTCCTCATCATTGTAAGCATTAATATTGAAATGAGTTCCTAACACCTGCACTTCTGAACCGTTTACGGAAACTACAAATGGCATGTCACGGTTCCTGGCTATTTCAAAATATGCTTCGCCAGTTATTTCTATTCTTCTCTCCTTTCCCGAAAACGCTGTTGGAAAACGAATGGAGGAAGTCGCATTGAGCCAGACAAGGCTCCCATCCGCAAGCTCTAATTGATACTGCCCACCATTGGGAGTAGAGATCGTATTGTAAACGACCCCGGAATTTTTAGCCGAAGCATCATAAGTGATTTTTCCATCAAGCTTGATCACTTTCGAATTTCCCTGCTGGGTAAGCGTGCCATTCTGTGCATCATCCAACACAATAGTTGATCCATCAGCCAATGTTAGAATAGCCTTATCACCACCAGGAGCCACATCGTCCTGAAAACGCTTTTCAGCAGCACCCGCCTTTACAATGTCGCGTGATTTATTTTTATTAAGAAATAAGAATGCACTTATTAAGACAATGGCAATGGTAGATGCAGCGATAGCAATTCTGCGAAAAGTAATTACACGAGGTCTTGCCTGTTTTGATTCGGAGCTTATCTTCTCGTGAATAGCCTTGAATACTTTGGCGGAAGTTTCAGGACTGATCTCCTTAGATTTCTCAGGATCGTCAGAAAAATGTTTTTGCATAAGTTGTTTTAATTCTATGCCGTCCGAGTTTTCCAGGTAATTCAACAGCCAATGCATTTCTTTCGAAGTCCATTCAGATTCGCTCAGTAATTTCCTGAGTCTTGCTTTTAATTCGTCCAATCGTTTTTTAGTAAATACGCAGGAGGTTCAAAAAAAGGGGGGCCTTATTCCGTTTTTTTTATGAACGGGCGTTGAGTTGCAGGATATTAAATCAAAATAGAAGATAAACAGAAACTA
>DASVAM010000420.1:0-3238 GCA_036376375.1 Chitinophagaceae bacterium | reverse complement strand
GAATTCTTCCACATCTGGCGCGACAAGCGAACCATGTTCATCTTGCTTGGAATGCCCATTGTGCAGATCATCATTTTTGGATTTGCCTTATCGAATGAAGTAAAGAATGCAAACATTGCCATACTTGATAATGCAAAAGATGAAGCCACTGCTTCATTATCTGCGCAGCTGGATGCAAGCCGTTATTTTGCACTGGACAAAAATCTTGTGACCTATCGGCAGGTGGAAGAACAATTTAAAAGAGGCAGGATAAAACTGGCCATCGTTTTTCCGCAGCATTTTGGTGAAGATCTTCAGCATTTTAATAAAGCACAGGTACAGATCATTGCGGATGCAGCTGATCCTAATACGGCCACCCAGCTTACTAATTATGCAACATCGATCATTCATGATTACCAGGATCGCATTACAAACGACAGAAAGCTTCCTTACACTATAAATACTGAAATGCGGATGCTCTATAACCCGCAACTGAAAGGGGCATTCAATTTTGTTCCCGGCGTAATGGCGATGGTTTTATTATTAGTGTGTACCATGATGACAGCCATCACCATTGTAAAAGAAAAAGAAATGGGCACAATGGAGGTGATGCTTGTATCACCCATGCGGCCACAGTTGGTTGTTCTGGCGAAGGCAGTCCCTTATTTATTATTATCCACTATCAATATCACTTCAATTTTATTATTAAGCGTATTTGTGCTGGAAGTTCCGATCAATGGAAGCATATTGCTGCTCGGTTTTGAAAGCATCCTGTTTACGCTCGTGTCATTATCACTGGGCCTATTAATTTCTTCCAATGCAGCCTCGCAGCAAACGGCTATGTTCATTTCATTAGTGGCCCTCTTTCTCCCCACCATCATGCTTAGCGGCTTTATGTTCCCGGTTGAAAATATGCCTTTGCCCCTGCGGATTCTTTCGAATGTCGTGCCGGCAAAATGGTTCTATCACATCGTGCAGTCGGTGATGATAAAAGGACTTGGCATTGCCGGCGTATGGAAAGAAACGCTGATACTGACAGGCATGATGTTATTCTTTTTAACAATGGCCATTAAAAAATTCAAAATAAGATTAGCATGATAAAGAAGGTCAATAATTGGTTTACCAACTTAGGATACTTGATTGAGGTTCCGTTGGGACAGTTTATCGGGCGGCAGGACGTTATTCAAAGTTCAGTTCGCCATTTAGCAGGCCCATCTTCCATCTTCTTCCCAAAGGGAGGAAGTGGTGCCACATTACAACTTCAGGCTTTCATCACTTCCACTTCGATCATGGAATTTATCCGAACAAATAAAGAACTGTATCGCCTAAGTTCCCTCTTTGGGAGACAGGGGGTTTATTCACAATTATGAGAACATTAAAATTCATATTACGCAAAGAATTTCGCCAGATATTTCGCGATCCGGGAATACTTCGGATAATTCTGATTATGCCGGTGGTTCAGTTACTGATCTTACCCTGGGCAGCGGATTATGAAATCAAGAACATCAAGCTTGCAATTGTCGATCATGACCATTCCGAATATTCGCGTCAGTTAAGAAATAAGATCATTTCATCCGGATATTTTATTCTTACGGATTACTCGTCTTCCTATGAACATTCTTTAGAACAAATTGAAAAAGATAATGCCGACCTTGTCTTACAAATACCCGATCATTTTGAAAAAGACCTTGTAAAGGATGACGAAGCAAAACTTTATATGGCCATCAATGCCATCAACGGTACAAAGGCAAACCTGGGGGGAGCCTATTTGCGAACCATTATCCAGGACTATAACAAGGAAGTACGAACCGAATGGATCCAGTTTCCAAAATTCAGTACCGAGACGCAGATCGAGGTAACATCATCTAATTGGTATAATCCTTTAATGAATTATAAATTCTTCATGGTGCCCGGCATATTGGTTATCCTGTTAACGATGGTTGGCACCAACCTCGCTGCTATCAACATTGTAAAAGAAAAAGAGATCGGTACAATTGAGCAGATCAATGTAACGCCGATAAAGAAATTTCATTTTATTCTTGGCAAGCTATTACCATTTTGGATCCTGGGTATGGTATCGCTTACAATTGGTTTAACGATTGCCCGCGTAGCGTACGGCATTCTTCCTGCCGGAAGCTTTTTGACGATCTATGTTTTTGCAGCGGTTTATCTGCTGGCCGTGCTGGGCCTGGGATTGCTGATCTCTACATATTCCGTGAACCAGCAACAATCAATGCTGCTTTCATTCTTTCTTATGATGATCTTTATCCTGCTTGGTGGACTCTATACCTCTATTGACAGTATGCCGGAATGGGCTAAATGGATCACCCGGTTCAATCCGGTCTCCTATTTTATCGATGTAATGCGAATGGTCGTATTGAAGGGTAGCGGCCTGGCTGATATTAAGCACCATTTATTGGTGATGGGTGGTTTTGCATTGGTCTTTAATGGCTGGGCAATTTTGAGCTATCATAAAAGAAGTTGAGAAAAACCCTTTCAGTTATGGAAAGATTTTTTTTATATTCGGTTACTAAAATCTTGCTATATGCTAAAACTTGGTCAATTGCAACCCGGCGATATTGTAATGGTGAATGATGAAGGCCTGATGCGTGAGGGAACAGTGATCCGAACCAGTAATGAAGAACATATGGCTCTTGTAGACAATGGTATCCAGGAATTCTGGTATGCCCCCCAGGATATTTTCCCCGTGGCACTTGACGAGTCTCAGTTATTAAAATTTGGATTTGAGAAAGAACCGCTGGACGGTTCGGCAATGAAATATAAAAAGGGCGTTTTCCGCCTGGTAACCCCTGTTGCCGGTGACTTTTCCAGGGTGGATATGTGGTACAGGGAGGATAACCGGCATTTCCATGTACCTATTGCGGTTCATGAACTTCAAAATCTCCATTCCCAAATGACCAAGGTCCCCCTGGAGAGGCCATGAAGGCCTGATTTCAAGGGATTTGGATCGATCAATTGCCCGCTGAAAAGAGCGGGGAAAAAATATCCTGCTTTTTTTATAATTAGGGTTGATCCTCTTATCTTTGCGCTCCCAAAAATATATGTCAAAACAATCCCTGATCAAGCAAGACGGAGTCATTATTGAGGCACTTTCAAATGCGATGTTCAAGGTGAAATTGGAAAATGGACATGAGATACTGGCAACTATCTCAGGTAAGATGAGAATGAACTATATCCGCATCTTACCGGGTGATAAAGTGGGAGTTGAAATGAGTCCTTACGATTTGACAAGGGGAAG
>DASVAM010000413.1:0-3603 GCA_036376375.1 Chitinophagaceae bacterium | reverse complement strand
CGACGTGCTTCATGTCAGGACGCCATTTGCCGACGGTTCTATGGAAATTGTTGATTCAGAGGGAAAGCTTATGAAGAAGATCACCATTACCGATTTTACCACAGACGTGTCGATACAACAACTGGCAAAAGGGATCTACATCATCAGGGTCAAACATAAAAAGGATGCGGTGGCAGAGAAATTTATTAAGACCTGAGGATAAATTGGCATCGGTTGGCTGAAAATAGAAACCCGATGCTAAAGTGACAAAGGTCATACGCTCAATTGACCGAACTTCTTGAGAAAATATATTGCACGATATATCTTTACACCAGTCTCATTTGGTTTAGGTCGGTCACGAGTGAGAACAGAGATAATCGCGTATTTGAGAGTCGGTATCCTGTCAGACCGGAAGGCATAACTAAACTCGCTGATTTGATCAGAATGATGAACGAGTCAAATAGAGGGATGCAGGATTGTGGTTGTAAATGCAAACTGCATCATTCAGCTACAGGGTGGGTTCTTACGAGCCTGCCCTGTTTGTTTTAACTTATCAACCGGGCTAATGAATACAACAAGGGCACCCTTTAATTGAACATCGGTGACAGATGCTTTTCGATGATCCGAAGCAGTTCATCCGCATCAAAAGGTTTTATAATATAATCCGCGGCCCCCATTTTAAACGCGTTGCTAATCTCTTTTTTTTCGCTGAAGGCAGTGAAAAAAATGAATGGAATTGAGGAAGCATCTTCATTTTTTCTGACTTCTCTAAGAAAATCGTAGCCGTTCATTTCGGGCATCTGTATGTCACATAATATAAGATCAGGTCTTCTCATCTGAAACATTCTAAATCCTTCTACGCCATCAGATACGGCGACAACTTCGTAATCTGATAGCTCCAGGATCTCAACTGTATTCTCCCGGATAAAATCATTATCCTCCAGTAGCAGGATGCATTGTTTCATTATGTAATTTCAACGTGGTTGATTGGTTCGACGGGGCGAAGTTACAAAACTAATGTCATCTTAAGAATCTTGCCAGACTCGGGAGGAAAACGAGTTGTTATCCCCGACATATATGAATTGAGGGCTGCGTGTTAATGAAATTCAGCTCGCTAATTGATCTGGCTCATCATAATCGCCGTTACATGATAGCGACCTTTGAACCTTATGGTTCAACCGAAATTTGTTTTTTCTAATATTTTGCCTGCCGAATTGAGAAAGCCGTCAATTTGGAAGAAAGGATCCGCTACTCCAAAGCGGGAACAACCAAACCATAAAGGTAAAAAGCCAAAAGCGCGAGAAACACCTTTGTTTTACACCCATAAAATCCGGGCCCCGAGGTACGAATATTTTTAGCGCCGGATGCATTGTGCTACCGAAGAATTGATAAGAATCATAGTCAAACATTATTATGTTCAGAAAGTAAGCGGTTCAAACGTTTTAATTTTGAATAAAAGTTGTTTGTGTAATGGATCATGACTTATTATATGCCGAAGCGTTTTTTACTTATCCTGGTGGGTACGTTCCATTGCCGGAAACAGAAAAACTATTAAAAGACCGCGATAAAGACATGACACAGCCATTGGTAAATATGGATGAATTTGAGCATTTGTTCAGGATGGAGGTCTCGCTTCCCGGAGTTCAGAAACAGGACATCATCGTTTATGTTGAAGAGAATGTGATCACTATAGATGTTGCACGTAAAGACGAGAAAAGTTTTCCTGCTGAACCAAGAATGCACGAATTTGATGTAAATTATTTTGAAAGGAAGATACTGGTTCCTGAAAATACTGCTGTTGAAATGTCTACCGCCGAGTATAAAGATGGCATTTTGCACTTGTATATACCGAAGGTCAATGATCCTGTAAGGCCCCATGCAGGCAAGATCGTCGTGTATTAATTTTTTCCCATGTCATTTTCGTTTACTTATCCATTTGCTGTTGCTCCCGCGTACAAAAAAAAGGTCGCCTATTTCTGTATGGAGTTCGGCATAGACCAGTCACTAAAAACTTATGCAGGCGGATTAGGCTTCCTGGCGGGATCGCATATGCGGAGCGCTTTTGAGTTAGAACAAAACATTGTCGGGATCGGTATTTTATGGAAGTATGGATATTATGACCAAATAAGGAGGAATGATCAAACGATGAATGTATTGTTTGAGGAAAAAATTTATGGTTTTCTCGAAAAAACTGACGTAAAGTTTGCGATCAAAGTTTCAGGTCATGATGTGTGGGTAACGGCATTTTATCTGAGGCCCGAAATATTTAACACCGCACCTATTTTCTTTCTGTCAACAGAATTGCCGGAGAACGATTACCTGGCAAAGACTATTTGCCACAAGTTGTACGACGCAAATCCGGAGACGGGGCTTGCCGCTGCAATATTACTAGGTGAAGGTGGTGCGCGACTGCTTGAACAAATCGATTGGGAACCGGATGTGTATCACCTGAACGAATCACATGCATTGCCGCTGGCATTTTATCTTTATTATAAACACAAAGACCTGGAAGCGGTTCGAAAAAGACTTATTTTCACGAACCACACACCTGAGCCGGCCGGTAATCAAAAAACAAATATTAGTCTTCTTGAAAAAATGGGGGTATTCGGCAAAATACCTCTCACCGAGATCCGTGCAATAACAAGAACAAACGACGATGAACTTGACCATACACTAACGGCATTGCGCCTCTCCGGCAAGACAAATGGTGTTTCCAAAATTCACCATCAAACACTGCAAAATGCATGGGGTAAATATGAAGGGATCTGTGATATCATCTCAATAACAAATGCGCTGAATTTTTCCTATTGGCATCATGCCGACCTTTATAAAGCACTTGAAGAGAAAAATGATGATCTCATAAAAAAAATAAAATTGCAGGAGAAAAGGATCTTGTTTGAAGTAGTATCGGATCAATGTGGGGAAATCTATGATGAAAAAATATGCACCATAGTTTTTGCCAAGCGATTTGCGGGCTATAAAAGAGCTGACCTGTTCTTCCAGGACATGGATCGTTTCCATCAACTGGTGACAAATAAAGATAGACCCGTGCAGATCATTTGGGCGGGGAAGCCCTACCCTATGGATTATGTGGGGATTGGTGTATTCGACAACATCGTGAATATTTGTAAAACTTACACAAACTGTGCAATCCTTGTGGGCTATGAATTGAAACTTTCAAGATTACTTAAACGTGGTTCGGATATTTGGTTGAATGTCCCAAGACTTACTCACGAAGCGTCAGGTACCAGTGGTATGGCCGCCGCAATGAATGGTTCGGTGAATGTGGGATTACCGGACGGCTGGTTCCCTGAATTCGCAAAAGATAAAGTCAATTCTTTTATAGTTCCGGCCTGTGATATTAGTTTACCCGACCATCAGCAGGATCAATTAGACGCAGCCAGTCTTTATGGATTGTTAGAAAATGAAGTATTGCCTTTGTATTATGATTATCCAAACCGCTGGCTGGAAATTGTAAAAAATGGAATGAAGGATATTATTCCGCAATTTGATACCAACCGGTTGGCAAAAGAGTATTATGAATTAATGTATAACTAACCTTTACAAAAAGGCCAGTTGGCCATCCCAGAACCGCATTTAAATCTACGCGGCGAAACCAGGCAA
>DASVAM010000400.1:0-6925 GCA_036376375.1 Chitinophagaceae bacterium | reverse complement strand
GGTGGAAAATTTAGTTGGCAGTAAATATCAACAATGAAAACAGCAATCGTAACGGGAGCAGCCGGTAATTTAGGACAGGCAGTTGTAAAAAAATTTATTGAGCAGGGATACAACGTAATTGGTACAGCGGTCCCAAACGATCCGGCGCCAATGGATTTTCCTCCTGATAAATTTGAGAAAGTAGTGCTGGATCTGTTGAACGAAGAAGATTCCTCACTATTTGTTTCTGACGTAGTCGCAAAATTTGGATCAATAGATGTAGCGGTATTGACAGTTGGCGGCTTTGCCCTGGGGAATGTGGCTGATACAAAGACAACTGATATCTCAAAACAGTATAAACTGAATTTTGAGACCGCTTACAACATTGCGAGGCCCGTATTTGTACAAATGATGAAGCAAAATGCGGGGCGGATCTTCATTATTGGCTCAAGACCCGGATTGAACGCGATGAATGGAAGAGGAATGGTAGCTTATGGGCTTACAAAATCGCTCGTCTTCCGGTTAGCAGAATTGATGAATGATGAAGCAAAAGGAACTAACGTTGTTACCTCTGTGGTCGTGCCAAGTACCATAGATACGCTGCAAAACAGAAAAGCAATGCCGGATGCAAATCCTTCTGATTGGGTAACACCTGCAGCGATCGCTGATGTTATCCATTTTTATTGCAGCGACGGGGGAACCACGATCAGGGAGCCACTGATAAAGATCTATAACAACTCTTAAGGCACATGAACGTTCTGTATGATATTTCTTCACTGAGAAAGGCTGTATTGAGCGCTTTTGCTGATCATGATAAAAAAACTGCATTTACCGTGGGCGTCAGTGGAATTGATGCGTCGGGAAAAGGCTATATCACAAAACTCCTGCAGCAAGAATTAGAAAAAATTGATTATAAAGTCGCCAATATCAATATTGATCCATGGCAGAACCCAATTCCCGTCCGGTTGAGGACCGATAATCCGGCAGAGAATTTTTATAAAAATGTATTCAGATGGAAGGATGTTTTCTCATAGCTTCTGATTCCTTTGAAGAACAATCGATCCATCCACCTGGACACGCAGTTGGTGAGCAGTGATGCGGATGTGTATTATGATCATACTTATCATTATGAAAACATAGATTTCCTGCTGACTGATGCCATCCTTATTTTCCAGAAAAAATATATTCCTTTTTTCCAATATAAAATATGGATCGATTGTTCATTTCAAACAGGTTTGCAAAGGGCCATCCGGCGGAATGTTGAAAAACTGGATGAAAAAACTTTGATCCACGACTATAATACTTACTACTATCCGGCGCAGAATTATCATCTGAAAAAAGACAACCCTATCAGCTCCAGTGACATAATTTATTGCAATGATGAATCATTAAGAATTGTTAGCGATCTGACAATTGGTTCCCGCACTGCAAATTAGATTTGAATGTAAATGCGAGGCCATGCCAACGCCAAACTTCATGAATAAGAAAGTCCTGGTCACTGCCGGCCCCACAAGAGAAGCTCTAGATCCTGTTCGATATATCAGTAATCACTCTTCGGGAAAGATGGGCTATGCCATCGCGGAACAGCTGCTTTTGCAGGGAGCCGAAGTGTTTTTGGTCTCTGGCCCGGTTTGTCTGGAAATTCAACATTCCAACCTTAAACTCTTGAAAGTAAATTCAGCAAATGAAATGTACCTGGCCTGTTGCCATTTCTTTGAAGAAGCAGATGTTGCCGTGATTGCAGCGGCTGTTTCCGATTATCGGCCGGAAAAAATTGCTGAACAAAAAATTAAGAAAGATGAAGTATCGTTTCTTGTAAAAATGGTCAAAAATATTGATATAGCGTCCGAATTTGGAAAGGTCAAGACCAGCCAGCAGTTTTCAGTTGGATTTGCCCTGGAGACCAACGATGAAGTAACACACGCAACTGGAAAACTGGTTAAAAAGAATTTTGACATGATCGTGCTGAATTCAATGAATGATGCAAATGCAACATTTGGGTATGATACCAACAAGATCACGATCATCAGGCGCGATCTTACCCAAAATCATTATCCGTTGAAATCAAAAACAGAAGTAGCAGGCGACATCGTGAAAGAAATAGCAGCTGCTATTTCAATAGATAAGAAATACCAGGCAGAGAACGTTATTTGACAGCAAAACCAATGATATGCGGACTATGAAGCTTAAACGTTCCTTTTAGTTTGTCATGTGTTAGCTTCACGTCTGCAAACCCTCCGTTTTCGATAAGTTTCCATGTCTCCCGGTTGCAGTTGCAACCATCAGCAAGTATTTTATTCAAAGGGTTAAAAATATTCTGCGCTGCACGAAGACCGGTTTTTTTGGGGGCCGCAACATGCTCAATAAATATTAACCGTCCCCCGGGTTTTAATACTCTTCTTAATTCAGCAATCGTATTAATAGGATCACCTACGGAACAAAGCACCAGTGTACATATTAGAGCATCCGCTGTATTATCGGGTAAGGGAATATCTGATGCATCACCTGTTAAAATTTCGGCATCGACTACTGATTGTATCGCCAGCACCTCCAATGTTTCATAAAAGGCTTCGTTAGGTTCAATACCGATCCACTTAATGCCGCGGGGAAAGTATTTGAAATTGACACCTGTGCCTGGTCCAATCTCGACGAGTGTTCCATTGAGATCCTGAAAAAGAGTTCTCTTATATGTACCATACAGTTGATGATTAAAACGATCACTTTTGCGAAGCATCCAGGCAAAGAATCGCTTTCGTAAACCAGGTTTCATCCCAACAATTTACTTTAAAGAGACTGCTTGAGACAAAAATAATTCCTCATAGTGACGGCTAACAGACACCTGAACAAATTATTCTCCAATAACTTTAATCAAGTTGAAAACGCCGGCATTCATATCATTTTATTTTTTATTAGCAGTTCCAGGCAACGGTCGATTTTTTCGGAGGGGATCATTTTCCTGTCTGGAAATAAATTCGACGAAATAAAAAGTCAGCTGCTAAAATTTAAAGACTAAAGAAGTTTCGTCCGTTTGATTTGAAGAATCTCTTCTGTCACTTTTGGATACGCGCGGACCTTTGTCTTCATTTGATGCAATCCGGAGCGCAAGCTATCATTTTTACATCCGGATCCCGCAATTGTGCATAAGAGATGCGAGTTATTTTTTCTTTGCCGGTATACAAAATGATCCAATCATCCTGTTGTACTGCATTTGCTTCAATATTGACCGGTTCTGCAACAACGTTCTGAACTGCCTCATTCATTTTTTCACCGTTAGCTCCTACGATCAAATAATAATTGCTTTCTCCTTTTTCATCTTCCACATGAAGCACAGGCGGAATGCCTCCGAGTATGCAACGAATAGCGCAATCCCGATGCACTTTGCCCTCACCGGGTTTCATAACACCGAAATAACATTTTGGATCGACGATCTCTCCCCTTATCGTTTGCACTCCAAGATCTTTTTGTTGTAGCCGGATGGTTGATTCTGCGCCAATATTTAGAATCGGATTCTCGTTCTTATCGATCTGTAACAATGTTTTTCCATCACCATAGATCAATGTTCCTTTGAATGTTACTTCTTTTCCATTCAATGAAGTGCCTTTTTCTTTTTCCAATTCCATGATAGTCGTTTCAGCTCCCTGTTTTCCGTACCCCACGAGTAACATAGTGATCGATAAATTATTTTTATCAAACACTTTTAACATGGGAACCGGATTGTTGTAATAGACTCCCGTGATCCGGGTTGTCTTGCCATATTCAAAGTTCGCACCGGAGAATTTCTTCTGATTGGTAGAAAGCAAATAACCTAAAACAATGCCTGCAGGAAACAAAACAAGCAACACCTTCTTCACATGTTTTGCAAACGATTTTGGCGCTTTCGACATCCAACCTATATAGAACTCATAATTATTCATAATTAATTTTTAGTCATTTATTAATCATTGCACCGGATTGCTCCGTGCCTTCAGGAAACGGATTTGGATTCAACCACACTTTCCCATCACTCACTTTTACATCATACGTGTTCACTTTTTCTGTAAACGGGGGTGGCGACTGTCCATTATGCGGTAAATATTGATACCCATGCCAAGGACAAGTAATACATCCATCCAATATTTTTCCTTCACCCAATGGGCCACCCTGGTGCTTACAAACATTATGAATTGCATACAACCTGTTTTCATGTTTGTAAATGGCGATCCTTTCTTTATCAATGCAAAATATCTTAGCCCTCCCCTCTTCAAATTCATTTGAGTTGCATACATAAACAAATCCGTCAACAGCGGCAGCAAATTTTTGATTGTCTTTCTTAACTTCTTTTGTTCCGGCAATTAAGTGCAAACTGATCAGCCATACAGCACCAAGCGCTACAAGAATTACAAACACAGGATGTGTTTCATATTGTATCACTCCCAACATGATGTGCATTACGATCAATGCATAAGCCAGGTATACAAACATGTGCAATGTCTTCCAAACCCCTGGTGAGAGGTTGTGCAACCAGAAATCATGACTGGTGATGGCCATCAGGAAGAAAATGACCAATGCAAAGAACCCGAGTGCCTGGAAAGGAAAACCAGCAACCGAATTAAAATTTGTATTGGACGTAAATAAGGAAACAAAAGGGTTGACATTTCCCAACGTATGAAACTGCATAATGCTGAATATCCCATGCACTGCAGCAATGCAAAACATCGTTACTCCCAGATGCCGGCGATTATATAGTAATGGTAAAAACTTCTTGTTGATTCTTGCCAGCGGACCGATGCTTAATATGATATGGAGCAAGAGAACGGCAAGGGTTGAAGTCGAACGGATAAGTACCGTTTCAAAAGTGTAATCAGGATTAATGAATGCAGTAAGGATAATAAATGTGAATAGATAAAGCATACAAAAACCAACTATGAACCAGTCATATAGTTTCTTTTGCCTGTTCCAACCAACTGCTGAATATCCAACACTCATTTGAGACTGCTCGTTTTTAATGAGTCAATGAATTTTATTTGAGTTGCTGTCGATACGGGTGGTTGTAACAACTCTTGTGTGGTCTTCTTCGGGATAGTCCTATACCCCACAATGATTCCCACAGGCAGCAGTGCTGCCCAGAAAATCCAAATCTGTAAATGTCTTTTTCTTAGCGACCTTATCATTACTGATCATTTTTTAAACCACGGAGGCACCGTGACACAGTGTATCACGGCGTGTTCTCTGTGCTTCTTTGTGCCTTCGTGTCTCCGTGGTTATCTCTCTGTATCCATTTACTTAGCAACACCGGCCAAAACACAATCACTCCGGGTACAATAATTATCTTGAATCCAACTGTCCCTCGATGAGCACTTTCATCAACCTTCGTCAATCCTATTAATAGAAATGGAATAACGAACACAGCACCTACCAGCAGATAGACGAAAACGACTATTAAGACCACATCAACCATCAACAATTATTAATTCTTAATTATTAATTTTTAATTTCATGTTCAATGATCAACAAACTATTAAACCCGCTAAACCCATCCGGTTCACGATAAGGATTATCGACATCTTCCATCCACTTTTTATCATCGATAAAGAACTTATAACTATAGCGTCCGGCCGGCAACATGGGTATTTCGATCTTCCACAATCCATTTTTTCCCGGTTCCAGCAACAATACATCTGCGGCCCATTGATTAAAACTTCCGGCCAGTGTTATCTGTGAAGCACAATCACTTTGCATATAAAACTCTATCGAATCCTTCTTCACAAATGGAGATGAATTTGATTTCGTCAACGTTTCTCTTTTCAACACTTTCAATAATGCTTTGCGTGGACGGACCAAACCAAAACCCTGCCGCACTGCAGGGAAATCATCCAGGCGCTTTGCCGTACTAAAAAGAACTTCACGAATTGATTGCACACTCAATGCAGGATTTGCTTCAATCATCTGTGCGATCAATGAACAAACGATCGGCGCTGCAAAGGATGTTCCGTCCACATGCATATAATGCGGCGAAATATATTTGCAGGTTTGTATACGACTGATCACCGCTTCACGGATAAAAGTTACACCATTTGAGGCATACACTGCAAAATCGAGATTCACATCTTTACTCATCTTTCTCACAGCCGTCACCAGTTTATCATCAGTCGTATTTACCAGATCATACAATGCCGCCGCCTCCCTTTGTTCTTTTGTTCCCGGCAATATGGGCGCTGCGATCCAAATTGCATGGGCACATAATTCAGGCTTCATCAATCCATCAACCGTAAGACCATAAGCGGAATGATACAATCCGGCTGCATCGGTCAGATCATTTGAATCATCAATACCTCCGACAGCAATAACATGCGGTGAATTCGCCGGCGGTTTTATTGCTCCATGCTCGTCATTACCCACTGCAGCGACAACTACAATTCCTGTTTCTATCAACTGCTCTGCCAATTGATCCACTTCACTTTGTTTATACGATACAACCGCATCATCACCAAAGCTCATGTTCACAATGCGGATTCCATATTTTTTATGATTGGCAATTACCCACTGCAATGCTTTTACAATATTGTCTGTCGTGATATGCCCTTCATCATTCATAACGCTTAACAAAACCAGGTCCGCACCACTGGCGATTCCTTTATACAGCCCAGTACTCAGGTAACCATCACCGGCGCATACAACAGAGGTCATCGTTCCGTGCCACAGACGGGCCCCCTCTAAATCTCCCCCGGTGGGGGAGACTTGAGAAGCACTCCGATTATTCGGGATATCCAGTATAGCTTTTATTCTGTTTCTATAACCCGTTAAATCCGGATGCGGATAAAATCCGCTGTCGATAAAACAAATGGTAACACCCTTGCCTGTAAATCTTGCATCCGCATCTACCCGCAATGGGGTGGGAAGAATAACAAAATCATCAGCACTCTTTACCGGGAAATAGGGTCCTATTTCCGGCAATAGGCGTTGCTGC
>DASVAM010000398.1:0-4180 GCA_036376375.1 Chitinophagaceae bacterium | reverse complement strand
CTATTATTATGGGGCCCCATGGTTTTCGTAAATAATTCTATCCGAATGAATTGACTATTTTTGAAAACCAAACCAATCTAAAATAAAACCGGGGATTGATAATAAAACGCAAAAGCATACAGATAAATTATGAGTAAGTATTTTTTGACTTTTGCATCTGTCCTGCTGATCTTCTGTTCTTCCCTGTCTGCACAATCAAAAAAGAAAAGTATTTCCCTGAAAGATTCGCTGGACAATGCTTTTGACCTGAGCGATTACATAATTGATGCGAATGGCTTTATTCCCGTGCCTTATATTATCACTGAACCAGCTTTAGGCGGATTCGGGGGTGCACTCATTCCTGTATTTATAAAAAAAAGGCCCCCTTACCTCGACTCTGTAAACGGGAAATTGTACAAAACACCGGTTCAACCTGATATCACCGGTGGCATTGGGGCATATACCGCAAACAATTCATGGTTATTTGCTGGCTTTCGCTCAGGTACGCTTATCAAAAGCAGGATCAAATACGTGATTGCCGCCGGTTATGGGAACGTCAACTTGTCGTTTTACCGGAGCTTTGACCAATCAGGTGAAAAAGAATTAAAATTCAATATCCAGACACTGCCCTTGTTTTTGCAGGGAATAAAGAGGATCGGTCTTTCACGCTGGTACGCAGGCGCCAAATATCTTTTCCTGAAATCCGAAGTAAAATATAAGGGTGATAAACTGTTGGACAGCATTGGAAGATCTTTTGAAACGAACAGTACTGTCAGCCAGCTGGGAGCCATCATAGAATTAGATAATCGCGACAATATTTTTACTCCCGATAATGGTCTGAAAGTCCATTTTGATGCAATAAGATCGGATGATTTTTTAGGAAGCGATTACGAATACTGGCGCCTGAACTATTTCATGTTCGCTTATAAACAGCTTTCCAAAAAATTCGTAGCTGGTCTCAGATTAGATGGGCAGCAGGTTTTTGGTGAACCTCCATTTTATATGCTCCCCTACATAAGCATGCGTGGTATTCCGGCTGTGCGGTACCAGGGCAAAGCCGATATCCTTTCGGAACTTGAGATGAGATGGGATCTTGTGAACAGATGGAGTCTTGTAATGTTTGGCGGCACCGGAAAAGCTTTTGACGAATGGAACGAATTCAATGAGGCTGACTGGATAACCAGTTATGGCGCCGGGTTCAGATACCTGCTTGCAAGAAAATTCAAATTGCGTGTTGGTATTGATGTTGCAAAAGGTCCCGGCACATGGGCTTATTATATCGTTTTTGGCAGCAATTGGGTAAAATAATTTTTTT
The DNA here is from genome assembly GCA_036376375.1 of Chitinophagaceae bacterium. Classification (GTDB taxonomy): domain Bacteria; phylum Bacteroidota; class Bacteroidia; order Chitinophagales; family Chitinophagaceae; genus VBAS01. Next base: position 2,886 of record DASVAM010000398.1, on the reverse strand, counting down.
GCATTACTGTTATAACTCGTTTTCAAAACTCACCCGAAGTTTAAAAATTTGGTTTAGCTTAGTGACTTACACCCCCTGCACCATGCGAAAAATTGCATTAGTATTTGTTTCATTTGTCACCTGTATTTCTACATCGATTGGGCAAACGACATCATCAGGGATCATTGAAGCGGTAAAAAATAATGATCTCAAAGCGGTAAAGGCATTGCTTGAAAAAGGTATCGATGTAAATAGTGTTGATGAGGATGGGGACAACCTGCTCATGACTGCAGCACTATATTCCTCTGTTGAAAGCATGCAGCTACTAATTGAAAAAGGCGCTACTATAAATGCAAAAAATAAAATTGATGAAACCGCATTAATGTGGTCAGTTCATGACCTGGCAAAAATGAAATTGCTGATAGAGAAAGGAGCTGATGTGAATGTAAGAACAAAAGCAGGAAATACACCCTTGCTCATTGCTGCTGTAGGACATGGAAAATATGATGCAGTGAAATTGTTGTTGGATAAAGGGGCTGATGCCAAAGCGATCAATAACAAGAAAGAAAATGCACTGATCAGGGCTTCCCAATTTGGCGACACGGCCACTATATCATTATTACTGAATAAAGGTCTTGATATCAATGCCCTCGCACAGGATTCGACAACGGCATTGATCAATGCAATACTAAATGCAAATAAGCCGGTTATTTTTCAACTATTGGAAAGAGGTGCTGATCCCGACAAACCCGGTTTTTTTGGTTTGACCGCGCTATCATTTGCTGTGATCTTTACAGACGCCGAAGCAGTAAAAGCGATATTAAAAAAAACCAAAAAGGTTAATGCGATGGATAACGGCGGAAACACGGTACTAATGTATGCCGGATATAACGAGCATGACGATGTTGAGATGATACAGGCTTTACTGGACAAAGGTGCCGATGTTAATATTAAGGCGAAGGATGGCGCAACAGCACTTTCATGGGCTTCAAAAAAAGGAAATACAGAAACAGTTGCACTATTAAAAAAAGCTGGAGCAAAATAATTTTATAAAAACTCTTTTATGAAAAAATGGCTCGTTCTTTCGGTAATTGCTACAATGATCGCGTCATTTACTACGCTAACAAAGAAAAATGACAATAACGACCCTGAAGCAATAAAAAAAGCGATCAATAAAAGTTTGCCATTGTTGCAAACTACCGGCCATGCTTTTTTAGAAAATGCCGGTGGTTGCCAATCATGCCATCACCAGGATCTGACGGCCGTAAGTTTGTCATTGGCTAAGGAAAAAGGTTTCCAAATTGATGAGGCAGGTCTTAACGAGATATTTGATTCTATACAGCAGGTGATAAGATCACGGAAGCAGGCGTTGATACAAAATGATGACCCGGTAGCGATCGTGATGTCGGGGGGTTACGAATTGTGGGCATTGTGGGCCAATCAATACAAATCAAATAAGCACGTTGACATGTTGGTCAGGAATTTAATGCAACGCCAAACAGGTGAAGGTTCCTGGGTAAGTCCAAATCCACGGCCACCATTGGAATATTATTCTTTCAGTGCAACGGCCCTGATGGTAGCGGCCATTCAATATTACTCGCCACCTTCATTAAAGCAGGACGCTACACAAAGAATTGAAAGGGCGCGGGCATGGATGATTCGCACCGTTCCAAAAACTAATGAAGAGAGAGTTTTTCAAATACTGGGACTTAAATGGATTCACGGCGATAAGGACTTTATTCAGCAGCAGGCAAAAAAATTATTGGCAACACAAAGAGAAGATGGCGGCTGGTCGCAATTGTCAACCCTTGAAAGTGATTCTTATGCTACAGGGCAGGCCTTATATGCGTTGCACGAATCAGGACACCTGAAAACGGACGATGCTGCCTATCAAAAGGCTATTTCCTTTTTACTTAAAACTCAATTTCAGGATGGATCATGGAAAGTCAAATCCAGGTCCATGCCGTTCGTTCCGTTTGTTCAGAATGGGTTTCCGCACGACAAAGACCAGTTCATTTCTGCTGCCGGAACCAATTGGGCTACCATTGCTTTAACCCTGGCCGTAAAATAAAAGATAGAAATTCGGGAACTATTTTCCGTTCAAACCAATAAATTCGTTCTTTGTACGTTTAAAAAAAACCCGTACCTGTAAAAACTGAAAATCATCCTTATGAAAAAACCATCCAACAATGGAAACGGGTCCGCAATTGCTATTATCGCTACTTTAGAAGATCCCGATCTCCTTCAAATTTTAGTAGAAAGGCTAGCTGAATGCAATCTTGAAATTGGTTATTGCAAACAACGAGTGCAGCCCGGTTGGAGAGCGATCGATACTTCATCGATTGAAGTGCTTGCAAGCGTCGGTTTACATTTTTCCAATAATAAAGAACTCAGCACTTCCTCGGTCACAAGTTTCTTGTTTACATGTATAAAAACCGTACACGGTAAGTATGACCTCACCTGGAGTCATTCGCTTTCCTGACAACGTGCTATAAAAACGGCTGCCGCGATTAAGTCGGGGCAGCCTTTACCAAATTACAGCTTGGTTTAATCATCCTTTTTCACTTTCTTTTCACCATCCTCTATTTTTATTTTCGTATCACCATCTTTGATCTTTACTTCATCTCCGTCGACTTTCTTTTTATAATCGCCATATTTGATCTTGTATTCATCATCAATATCGTATTTGCCTTCGCCTGTTTTTACTACATGTCCATTGACCACATCACCGGTTGCACCATAAATGGTGTCTTTTGTTTTTGTATCCACATACATATAAACGGGTTCCCGTGTTTCGGCATTTACCATCTTTCCGGTTGCTTCGTCTTTTTCAACTTCTACATACCGGCCGGCCGTAAGATCATAATACCGGTCCGTTTTACAAGCTGTAAAGATCAACGTTGCTGC
>DASVAM010000357.1:0-7106 GCA_036376375.1 Chitinophagaceae bacterium | reverse complement strand
GTTGCTTGAAGTATTGGCAAGCCAGATGGCGATATCCATACAGAATGCACTTTTCTATAGCGAACTTGAAAACAAAGTGGAAGAAAGAACCAACGAGTTGTATGTCGAAAAGAAAAAATCGGATGATCTTTTATTAAACATCTTACCGGAGGTAGTCGCGCAGGAATTAAAACAAACCGGTCGTACCACTCCTCGGAGTTATGAAATTGCCACCGTGATGTTTACTGATTTTGAAAACTTTACTGTGCGGAGTGAAAAACTTTCGCCCGAAGAATTGGTGTCCATGATCGATTCCTGTTTCAAAAAATTTGATGAAATCATTTCGAGACATAATATTGAAAAAATAAAAACGATCGGTGATGCCTATTTGTGCGTAAGCGGCTTGCCTGATACGAAAGATCATAATGCGGAGAATGTGATCCATGCCGCATTCGAAATAATTTCTGTCATAAAGGACTTGCAGGCATCAAACAGGGAAAATGGTTTTTTCGACATCCGCATCGGAATTCATACAGGACCATTGGTGGCAGGTGTAGTGGGCAATAAGAAATTTGCCTATGATATTTGGGGTGATACTGTTAATACGGCGGCACGAATGGAGCAAAATAGCGCTGCCAATCGTATTAATATTTCGCAGAGCACTTATGAGTTGGTAAAAAATAAATTCAAGTGTACTTTCCGTGGTAAACAACCTGCAAAGAACAAAGGACTCATCGAGATGTATTTTGTAGACGAACCGGGACGAAAGTGAATACGGTTATGATTGGGCTTTGCACATGAATGAAAAGTTTAAAGAGCTTATTGGTCATGATAAACACGCTCAACTGATCAGGTATTATACTTTGGGGAAAGAAGCTCTACTGGCAATACCAACACCTGAGCATTATTGGCCCTTGCTTTACACACTATCCTTGAAAGGAAACAGGGATGATATTTCTTTCTTTAACGATAAGGCAGTTGGCGGTTCGCTTACGATGACGTCTGTTAAGTTTGGATAAGCTTTGTGTGTTTGAATTCCGGCAAAGCGCCTCAAAATATGATTTAACCCAGATTTTGAACAGGCTTTCTTAGTGCTGTACCATTTCCGATATTTGAATAAATAAGATCATTCTCTGGAAACGAAAACGGGCAGTATCATTAAGGAGGGAAAAGTGGATGATCTTATTTATCAATCTGTCAATCCATTATCGTGCAAGCAGGTACTGTATTCTGATGTGGAAGAATTCATCATCAAAGAAGCAGTGAATTAAAGGCAAATTCAGATTTTCGTATAACGAAAACGATGGAGTTGGCGTCTTCTGTATTCGAAGACGGCTCTAATCCAATAAAAGACACAGGATAATGAATGTAGTAACGGGGCGGCTTAATGACAGAGCATGAAAAATGGCCCGTAAGTACATCATATATTTAAGACCAAGATAATGTGTTTGTATTCTATTCAACTAAAATGAAAGGCTTAGAACCTGAAAAATGACTACGGGAAATGATAATGAAATACGAGGACTAACTGAACAACAGGTTCTTCAGGCAAGATCGGAATTCGGACAAAATGAAGTCACCCGAAAGAACAATAATTTTTGGCACATATTATCGGACATTTTTAAAGAGCCGATGGTCCTCCTGCTTTTTGTAGCAGCACTTCTATATTTTATTAGCGGGGAGATTGCAGATGCAGTCTTTATGACGTTGGCGATTGTTTTAGTTATAAGTATTTCCCTGTACCAGGAATCCAGGAGTCGTAATGCGTTAGCTGCGTTAAAAACACTTACTCAATCTACCTGTAAAGTAATCAGGGACGGAATAACCATTGAAATCAAACGTGGGGAATTGGTGTTAGGTGATTACATGATCGTTGAAGAAGGATCTTCTATTCCTGCCGATGGCATTATAGTTCAGTCAAATGATTTTTCTGTGAACGAATCTATGCTCACAGGCGAATCACTTCCTGTTAATAAGAACCGATCAGAAGAAAATAACAAGGTGTTCCAGGGCACAACCGTTAAGGGTGGATTGGCCATTTGCAGAGTGACTGCCATTGGAAATAAAACAGAGTTGGGAAAGATCGGAATGAGCCTGGATACCATTAAAGAAGAAGATACTCCACTACAGAAGCAGATCCGAAACTTTGTAAAGAAGATGGCTTTTGCCGGGATCATTATCTTCCTGATCGTATGGGCTATCAATTTTTATAATTCAAATGAAATACTGAATAGCTTATTGAAAGCACTTACGCTGGCAATGAGCATTTTGCCCGAAGAAATTCCGGTTGCTTTTACAACCTTCATGGCCCTGGGTGCATGGCGCCTGATGAAATTTGGAATCATTGTAAAGCAAACAAAGACGGTTGAAACTTTGGGAAGCGCAACGGTGATTTGCACCGACAAAACCGGAACCATTACAGAAAACCGAATGAGCCTTGCCAGCGTATTTGATCTGTATACAAAAACAATTACACTGCCAGAAGATTTTCATCAAAAGCAAGATGAGCTCATTGCTTTGGCCATGTGGGCAAGTGAACCCATTCCCTTTGATCCTATGGAAATTGCCTTGCATGAGGCGTATAAAAAATCCGCTTTAAAAGATGAAAGGCCGCTATACAGGATGATTCATGAATATCCGTTGGGTGGCACTCCGCCCATGATGACCCATATCTTTGAAAACGGTTCCGGCAATCGTATCATTGCAGCCAAGGGCGCACCGGAAGCGATAATAAAACTGTTGCAGCTTTCAGCGGAAGAAAAGATCGAAGTCAATAATGCATTAGAGACATTGACTGAAAAAGGATTCCGGGTGCTGGCTGTAGCCTCTGCCCGCTTCGATGGGAAAGATTTTCCATTACATCAACAGGACTTTCATTTTCATCTTCATGGTCTCGTTGCCTTTTATGACCCTCCTAAGAAAAATATCAGCGAAGTGTTCCAATCATTTTACGATGCCGGTATCACTGTAAAAATTATTACCGGCGATAATGCGGCGACGACTACAACCATCGCAAAGCAAGTTGGTTTCAGGGATGCTGAAAAAACACTAAGTGGAAAAGAATTGCAGGAGATGAGTAAGGAAGAGCTGAACAAAAAAGCAATGCAGACAGCTATTTTCACCCGCATGTTCCCAGAGGCAAAGCTCAGAATATTGAATGCATTAAAAGCAAACAATCAAGTGGTGGCCATGACAGGCGATGGTGTGAATGACGGACCGGCATTGAAAACAGCGCATATAGGTATTGCAATGGGTAAGAAGGGAACCGAAATAGCTAAAGAAGTTTCATCATTAATTCTTACCGATGATGATCTTGCCAAAATGGTACAGGCCATTGCCATGGGTAGAAAAATTTACGCTAATCTTAAGAAAGCCATCCAATACATTATCTCCATTCATATCCCCATCATTCTTACCGTATTGATGCCGCTGGTGCTGGGATGGGTCTATCCCTCGATCTTTTCACCGGTTCATGTGATCTTCCTTGAACTGATCATGGGCCCCACCTGTTCGATCATTTATGAAAACGAGCCGATCGAAAAAAATATTATGCAGCAAAGGCCAAGGCCATTAACAACTACTTTTTTCAACTGGAAAGAATTAAGCACCAGCATTGTTCAGGGATTAGCCATTACGGCGGCAACACTGTTCATTTATCAATATGCTGTTCGCAATTCTCATGGCGAAGCAGAAACAAGAACCATGGTATTCACCACACTTATAAGTGCCAATATTTTTCTCACGCTCATAAACCGGTCGTTTTATTATTCCATATTCACCACACTGCGTTATAAAAACCGTTTAGTAAGCCTGATTATCGGCATCACCATCGTACTTACTGCCCTTATTTTATATGTTCCGGTTTTCGCCAGTTTTTTTCAATTCCAAAGACCAGCAACCGGGGAACTTCTTATCAGCGTGTTTGCAGGTTTCCTTTCTGTCATCTGGTTTGAAATAGTAAAGTTGTTTGTTCGAAGAAAACATCCAGATAAGGTTTTCTGAAGTTGTCGAAAGAATTTTTAAAGATTGAATGGAGAAGCCTGTCGGTTGCGCCTGCTTTTTTTTGATTCGTCATTCATTTTCCGATCTTCAATGATACCCATTTGCGGGTAGTTGTATTTATTATTCAAGGCACCACGATAAAAATTGCTTCTCCCGAAAGTTGTCCAAATTCACAAATCCGTCCAGTTTCTTACCTTCGCACCTCTCCAGGAAGTCCCTGGACAAATCAAAAAAATGAATTAATCATGAGCACAGTTAGAGTTGCAATTAATGGTTTCGGACGTATTGGCCGGCTTGTTTATCGCCAGATCTATAAAATGGACGGCATTGATGTAGTAGCGATCAATGATCTTACCAGTCCAAAAGTGCTGGCGCATCTTTTAAAGTATGATAGTGCACAAGGTCGTTTTGATCAGGATGTAAAATCCACTGAAAATTCAATAGTTGTTAATGGAGATGATATAAAAATATATGCCCAAAAAGATCCGGCGCAGATCCCCTGGAAAGATCACCAGGTCGATGTCGTGTTGGAATGTACCGGTTTTTTTACCGATAAAGCAAAAGCAGAGGCACATGTAAAGGCCGGCGCAAAAAAAGTGGTGATCAGCGCCCCTGCGACTGGTGATCTGAAAACAATTGTATTTAATGTCAATCATAATATTCTTGATGGCAGTGAAACCATAATTAGTTGTGCGAGCTGTACAACCAACTGCCTGGCGCCGATGGCACAGGTTCTTGATGAAAAATTTGGTATTTTAAATGGATTGATGACAACAGTGCATGCTTATACCAATGACCAGAACACACAGGATGCGCCGCATGCGAAAGGCGATCTTCGTCGTGCAAGAGCTGCTGCGCAAAATATTGTTCCAAATAGTACCGGCGCAGCAAAAGCAATTGGCCTTGTTCTTCCGAATCTGAAAGGAAAACTCGACGGTTCTGCTCAGCGTGTACCTACTTTGACCGGTTCGCTGACAGAAGTAACAGCATTACTTGGTAAAAAGACAACTGTTGAAGAAATAAATGCTGCGATGAAGGCTGCCAGCAATGAAAGCTTTGGTTATACTGAGGATGAGATCGTGAGCAGCGATATTATTGGTATCAGCTTCGGCTCATTGTTTGATGCCACGCAAACAAAAGTGCAAAATGTCGGTGATACACAGCTTGTACGCACCGTTAGCTGGTATGATAACGAAATGAGCTATGTGAGCCAGTTGGTTCGTACGTTGCATTATTTTGCGAAATTGATGAAATAATTTGAGCCCGACAGGAGTGCTGTTATTTAGCTTTTGTTCGGCATAAGGCGGACTCTTCAACGTTCAATAATTCTACTGTTCTTTTTTTCTTAACCGCAAAGACGCAAAGTCGCTAAGGTTCGCCAGGAGAATTATCTTTTCTTTGCGTTACTTTGCGTCTTAGGGCCTTTGCGGTTAAACTTTTTTAAAGAGTAATTATGTCAAAATTTTCAGAATATAATTTTAAAGGGAAGAAAGCTTTAGTGCGTGTAGATTTTAATGTGCCGCTAAATGATAAATACCAGGTCACAGATGATACAAGAATGAAAGCGGCTGTTCCAACGATCCAAAAGATCATTAAGGATGGCGGCAGTGTTATCTTAATGAGTCATCTTGGCCGGCCAAAAGATGGGCCAGCGGAAAAATATTCATTGAAACACCTGGTTGTACAATTAAGAAGATTGTTAAATGGGGAAGCTGTTTTGTTTGCGAATGATTGCATTGGTGAGGAGGCAATTAAAATGTCAACTGATCTGCGACCCGGGGAAGTTCTGCTATTAGAGAACCTGCGTTTTTATAAAGAAGAAGAAAAAGGGGATGAGAAATTTGCAGAGAAACTCAGCAAACTTGGTGATGTGTATGTAAATGATGCTTTCGGCACTGCACATCGTGCACATGCTTCCACCGCGGTAATTGCTAAATTTTTTGCGCCCGATAAGAGAATGTTTGGTTTGTTGATGGAAGGGGAAGTGAAAAGTGCCGAAAAGGTCTTGCATACTGCTGAAAGACCATTTACGGCGATCATCGGCGGCGCTAAGGTTTCTGACAAAATTCTCATAATTGAAAATCTTTTGGATAAAGCAACCGATATAATTATTGGCGGCGGAATGGCTTATACTTTTATGAAAGCAATGGGTGGAAAGATCGGCAGCTCGCTTTGTGAAGAAGACCGGCTTTCGACAGCTGAGGAATTGGTTAAAAAAGCTGAAATGAAAGGGGTTTGTATTCACTTGCCCCCTGATTCCATCATTGCAGATAAATTTGCCGCCGATGCCGATACTTCAGATGCACCCAGCAATCATATTCCTGACGGTTGGATGGGATTGGATATTGGCCCGAATGCATGTGACCAATTTACCAATGTGATCAAAAGAAGTAAAACTATTTTATGGAATGGACCCATGGGAGTTTTTGAAATGGAGAAATTTCGTCATGGCACTAGGATTGTCGCTAAGGCTGTCGTAGAGGCTACTAATTCAGGAGCCTTTTCACTTGTCGGCGGCGGCGATAGTGTCGCCGCGGTCAATCAATTTGGTTTTGCTGACAAGGTAAGTTATGTAAGCACAGGTGGCGGAGCGATGCTGGAATACTTTGAAGGGAAAGAACTACCAGGGATAGCTGCAATTAAATAACAAATAGGAAAGAAATTCCAAATTCCAATTCTGCACAAATGGAATTTGGAATTTGTCTATTGGAATTTTCTCTTAGCGCTGCCATTTTAACGCATAAATTTATTTAGGCCCCTGATTTGTACAGGGGCTTTAGTATTTTTAAAACACCTAATTTTAAATTCTAATTAAACTTTAAAACCATGAAGGGTACACGTAATCTAACACTATTGGTCGTATTGGGTCTTGTTCTTATTCTGGGTGTGTGGGGTTGTAGCGGATATAATAAGCTTGTAAAAGAAGATGAGAATGTAAAAAAATCCTGGAACAATGTTCAGACCGAATACCAGAAAAGATATGATCTTGTAGATAATCTTGTGAATACGGTAAAAGGGGCAGCCAACTTTGAGCAGTCGACCCTGACCCAGGTAGTACAGGCACGAGCCAAAGCTTCTTCAATCAACCTGACAACAGATCAACTTACCCCTGAAAATATTCAGAA
>DASVAM010000386.1:0-3085 GCA_036376375.1 Chitinophagaceae bacterium | reverse complement strand
TCAGCACCATGCACCATGTTTGAAGGAATGCGTACCACATCATTTGCTTTCATACTTTTTTTCTCATCAAGTAGAATTTCATTGCAACTTCCGCGCAACACAAACATCATTTGTTCTTCCGGGTGAATGTGATGAGGAAACATCGAGTGTGGATCCATTGATATAAAACTCAGTTGAGTATACTTACCCGACACCAATCTTGAATGAGCACCCTCTGCAAGTTGAGTAAGCTGCACGTTGTACAAATCATAAACCAGGTTTGGAGACAGGTTTGGTGTTTGCGCTGTTTCAACATCCCCCACCCCGGATGGAAGATCTTTTATACCCGCCTTTTGAAGATAGTCTATACGCAAAGGGCTGTAAACCTCCAATAGCTTAGCACCCGATGAACCGGCAGTCACAGCATTTGCACTTCCTTTTTCGAGATAAACAAAATCCATTCTCGGGGTAGCACTATGCGTTCCGTCTGGTGACTCTCTTTTTTTCGAGATCATGGAAACAGGTGTTCCATTGATTAATTGATCTATTGACCCTTCCAGCACAAAAACAAATCTGTCTGCGGGCAAAACTTCTTCGGGAATTTTTGCATTTGGCGCCAAATTAAGAAGGCTAACCATTGTACCATTCCCCCAAAAAAGTTTTCCATTCACACCCGGATATAATGCAAGACTGTCCAAGTTGTCCAGGCTTGTTACGTTCGCCGCCTCAAGGTTTGACGCGATCTTTATTTCAGGAAGTCCCGAAAGCTCCCGTTCTTTCAAGCTGTAAGTTTTGATGAGCTGTTTGTTCTTGCCCTTCCAGTCTGGTTCGGAACCTGATGTAGAAGTGCAATTTGACAGGCAAATGGCAGTGACGGCAAATGCACAGAGGGCAACAATTCTTTCAATCCGGATAATTCGCATAAGATCGCTTGGCATTTAGTATGGAGATGAAAATAAATATTTCATTTCAGGTATCTGTACAAGATTTATCAGTGGATTTTATTGAACGTTTTTTGATACAGCTTCTCTTATTTTTAATCGATATTGCTTGTTTGATTAACCGAAATTTTTTGAACATGAAAATCTTGTTAACGTTGTTATTCGTCTTTGCAGGTGTAAGCACTTTTGCACAAAATGTGCTGGATGGCAACTGGAAAGGCACTCGTGAAACGCCTAATGGCACGTTTGAAGTGAATTACACCTTTAAAGTGGAAGGAAATGCACTTAAAGGCACCTGGAAAACACAATTTGGCGAAGCCGCCCTTGAGGAGGGAAAAGTTGACGGTAAGAAATTTTCTTACAGCATTTCATTTAATGACATGAAGTTAAGCTACACCGGCGAAGTTGTTAACGACGACGAACTTTCGATCAAAAGTGAAAGAGGTGAAATGAAACTAACCAGGGTGAAATCCTAAAGCTCTAAGAGCAATTAAATGCCATTTTAAATGTATCGTTTTTGAAACAGGCAGTCCTCGTTTCTGAAAATGGTAAGAAATCATGCCACGTCGTTTTGATACCCCTAAAGCGTTTAACAATAAATGTAATGATACCGAAAACCTGGCCTGTTAAAACTACTTTTGTCATAATCGCATTATTCTTCCTGTTCATTTTTGCTGTTGTTAATCCTGAAACAGGGAATGATACCCCTTCTACATGGAATCAATATGGCGGTGGGCCCGATCAGTCAAAATATTTTGTAGGATCGCAAATCACGAAAGAAAATGTAAACCGGATGGAAGTAGCCTGGTTTTATCCCACAATGGATTCGTCGTTTAATTTTTTCAGCCCGATCGTTGTCGACACTATTATGTATGTAATGGCCAAAAATTCCTCCCTGGTTGCCATCCATGCCGAAACAGGTAAGGAGCTATGGATACATGCCAACCTGCAGGGATTGACACGCCGGGGTATTAACTATTGGGAAAGCAAAGACAGGAAAGACCGGCGTTTGCTGTTTACACTCAACAATACTTTGCAGGCACTAAATGCATTAACGGGTAAATCTATTATGACGTTTGGTAAAAATGGTTATGTAGATATGCGGGAAGGGCTTGACCGTCCAGTTTCAACTATCCGTAGAATGCAATCCATGATGCCGGGTGTTGTGTTTGAAGATCTGATAATAATGGGTTCAGCTCCCGGCGAAGGTTATTTTTCTCCGCCGGGGCATATAAGAGCCTATAATGTAGTGACCGGTAAACGGGTTTGGACATTCCATACTATTCCCCACCCGGGAGAATATGGTTACAGTACATGGCCAAAGGATGCATATAAATATGTTGGTGGCACCAATGTGTGGAGTGAAATATCGATAGATTCGAAAAGAGGAATTGCTTATTTACCGATTGGTTCGCCGACTTTTGATTTTTATGGTGCTGACCGCCTTGGAGCAAATCTCTTCGGTAACTGTCTGGTCGCAGTAAATGCACGAACAGGCAAGCGTATCTGGCATTTTCAGACTGTACACCATGATCTATGGGACTATGATCTTGCTTCCGCTCCACAATTACTTACCGTCAACCACGGTGGTAAGTCAATCGATGCAGTAGCTATTGCCACTAAACATGGTTTCATGTTTGTATTCGATCGCGTAACGGGTAAGCCCCTGTTCCCGATTGTAGAAAAACCTTTTCCCGCGAGCAAGATGCCTGGTGAAAAAGCATGGCCTACCCAACCTATTCCATCACTGCCCAGTTTCACGAGACACGAGGTGACAAAAGATATGATCAACCCGTATTATTCTGAGGAAGAAAAGAAAAAATGGTATAAGCGCATTGATTCTGCAAAATCAGGTTTGTTTGTTCCTCCTTCCGACAAATACGAAACGATCATGTTGCCCGGAGCTTTGGGTGGTGTAAATTTTGGAAATACTGCGTCTGATCCCGGCAAAGGAATGATGTATATCCTTACGCAGGAGTATCCTTCAATTTATAAACTTGAACGAGTCAAAACTCCGCGGGAGCTAATGTCGGCAGATGATAAACAAAAAGCTCAAACATTATATTCAGCGTCTTGCATGTCTTGTCACGGTGATAATATGACTGGGCGGGGAATTGCACCGTCTGTTATTAATGCAGGCCGGCGCATCACGTTTGATGACTTTA
>DASVAM010000380.1:0-4588 GCA_036376375.1 Chitinophagaceae bacterium | reverse complement strand
ACAGCACCGGCTATAAACATACCAATGACACCATTCGTACGATGTCTTGCCATTTGGCCATGTGTGGCAAAATAAGGTTGAATGATCAGGTAGAGATACCAAACCGTTCCTGTTATATAATGAACGTGGACAGACCATGCATTGTCTGAAAAATCGCCCCAGTAGTCACGAAAGATCCCGGCCTGCATAATGAGCATGGGAATGATCATCCATAAATGAAGAGTGTTGTATTTAATCAGGTTAGGATTCATAAGTTTAATCTTTATTAAATAGAAGAAGGGCTTATGCCTGATGCTACCCACCTGTCCCGGATCAACCAATAGGACCAGAAAATAGTCAAAGACGCTAACCATACTGAAATATCTGAAACAAGCAAAGCCTGTTCTTCGGTTTTAGTTATAGAATAAAAGAAAGGCATGGCAAACTTATCAACTACTCTCACTGTTACAAAATACGCGGCACAAATAAAACTGCTGATCATCATACGCCGGTGCCATTCAATTTTTCTTTGCCTGATAAGATAATAAGCAAGCACTACAAATAAAAACCACAAAGCCGTTAGGATTATTTGAGAAATCTTACAAGGCTTGCATAATCCATCCGGGATCATAAAGGCAAGGGTCAAAATTGCTATCAGCGAACATGCGATATAAATCTTACCCAGCACCCGGTGAAGCTTTAAGTAGCGGTTCCTGATGGCAGAAGTAAATTGTATAATACCGATGACATAAACGAAAAGTCCGGATGTAATATGCAACGCAAACCACAAACGATTATTGAGCCAGGACTTTCCTGCATAAGATGGAAATACCTGTGTATATTCCATAACATTGGGAATGTACCTGTAAAAAAAATAGCCAAAAAAGGCAAACCAAAATAGTACTATTGCAACCTTTCTAATCATTTTTAGTCTTCTATTTTCTCAAACCAGTGATGCATCAAACGAGTAAACTGTAAATCAAACCCCGTGATCAACTTGCTACTGTCAATGGAAAATTTCATCAGTACATTCCAACCCGAACTCATTCCATCTTCCATATGAAAGAGGAATTGATTTTCAGCATAGGGTTCTAGATGCTTCTCAGCAACGGTTGGTCTTTTTAATATCAGTTCATTCCTTTCATTCAAGACGATGGTGAAATAATAGTCGAGATGTTTGCTGTAATATTTACCGGTAAATTGCTGCAGGTATTCTATGGACGAAGGCTTGAATGAGGCATCAACCCTCTGTTTCTTCATTTTTTGAACCACTCCTTGCTCTTCCATTGCTTCAATCATTAAGGAAGAATCAGGATGGATCTGTGAAAATTTAAACATGGCAGGATAATCGGGATCCCGGAATAAACTGTCGCCAACAGGTATTAAGGAAACAAAATCATTTATAGAAAAATAAAAATTGAGGTCACCTTTTTCAAACTTAACATCATGGTAACGGATATGTTCTATATGACTGCTATGCGACCCTGCAGTCACCGATATATACCGGCCTGCAAAACGGGAAAGTAATGCAGTATCTTTTGCCACAGGTTTTAAAGCGTACCATTTCCGAAAATTATTATTCGCGTCTTTCTTTACATTTAACAGATATCCTGTAATACTTTCCGCGAACACGTGATAGATCGGGTTATTGGCAACAACAATCACATCCGTCTTTTTAGCAGGTATCCGTGTTGCATACACAACATTATTCACCCCACAATGTTTTATCACTTCAACATTATTGATCAATTCCACTTCGCTGCCAAAAACAAAATGTTTATTTGGCAGCACAGGGATCGGTCTGGCATCCCTATGTAATCGTTCGAATGCTTTTGAAACAAACGAGTTTTTATTATTACACGCAGCTGCCCATTTAACGATATCATTGGCATTAGTAACGATACGGTAATCCCCACCGGGTGATGTTTTTATTTTCCATGCATGTTCATACGAACCATTTCCGTAATAGGTTTGTGCAAGGTTCGGTATTACCATCGCTAAATTATCTTCCATCATGGTGCTTTTCATTCCCAGCGGTGTAAACAATTTCTTTTTTAAATATTGCGGAAGTTTTTCACCTGATGTTTTTTCCATGATAAAACGCAACAACGCAAAATCAGAATTGCAATACATAAAACCACTATGGGGTTCCACTTGTGGGGCTGGTTGATTGTACAGCAACTCCAGCGTTTGGGATTTCTGTAAAAAGTTGGTCATGCTTTGTTGCGTCAGCAACAACGTAGCCCATTCATCATCAAAACCGCTGCTGTGGTTAAGCAGGTCCTGAATGGTAACGGTTTCACTCCATGAAGGGAGTTTGGGGATGTATTTTCTTACTTTATCATCAAACCGGAGCAATCCCTCCTGTTCCATAATCGCCAATCCAACACACATAAATTCTCTTGTATCAGAATAACCGAACCGCACAACAGTTTCATGTGTGAACGGAACTTTATGTTCCAAACTTGCCATCCCATAGCTCTTCTCAGCCACTACTTTCCCATTTTGCAAAACAATAATGGCAATACCGGGAGATGTTGGATTATTAAAGGGCTTGAAAACGCTGTCTATAAACTTAATAAGTTTTTGATTTGATTGTGCCCTAGAACAAATGCAAACAAGCAACGTTGTTAATAAAAACAATATCTTTCTCATAAAGTATTATTTATTGATTGCCGGGTAAACAAAATCGGTATAAATATCAAATGCACTTTTTCTAAGATCCCACCGATTATAATCCCCTGCCGTAATTATTAAAAGCAAATTATTTTTTTTGTCCTGTATGATCAATTGTCCGCCATTACCCTGGCATTGTACATATCTTGAAGTATCGCCTTTAATAACTTCAGTGATATGCCAGAATTGGTTGCTGTATCCAATATGGGGAAAACCGGGATAAGTATCGCCCGTTGTAATTTGACTTTTCAAAGTTTGAGAAACAAGATGAGAAGGTATGATCTGTTTACCATTCCATTTTCCATCATTCATATATAACAATCCAAACTTGACCATATCCCTTGATCTTAATCGCAATCCAGAAGCAGTAGATGGTTTTCCATCGCCGTTGTTTACCCATGTATAATCCTTAATACCCAGAGGTTTAAATAAATATTCTTCGGTAAACTTATCAACCCGCATACCTGTTGCTTTCAAAATAAGTTCTCCTAATACTTGTGAGCAGCCACCGCTGTAGTTAAATTTTCTTCCAGGTGTATCCACCATGTTTTGACTCAAAACAAATTCTATTGCGTCCGGAGATTTATCCATTCTTACCTCACTGTTTATTGGATTATTATAGGGAACGTTTTCATTCCACTCTAAGCCCGCTGACATATTGAGCAAATGCTGGATAGTGATCTGCTTCTTCATCCCCTTGGCATACTTCCCATACTCAGGAAAGAAATCAAAGACCGGTTGTTCTAATGATCTTATTTTACCTTGTGATACGGCGAGCATGATCGCGGCACTTACCACAGATTTTGTAACGCTACGTATGTCATGCAAACTATCACGATGTTGATCGACAAAACCCACAAATCCCATTCCCCGTACAACATCAAGCCCAGGCCAGTATTGCTCAAATACAAGCTTGTTATTTCTAAAGATCAAAACACTGTGTATCCTCGAATAGCTACCACTGACGATTGAATCAACCATGTTCTGTATGATCTTTTCATTTAAACCAGCTTGCTTTAGTGTTGCCGTTTGGATCCCATCATTTAACTGATCTGGTTTTTTATAAGGAACTATAGATTGTTTGAGTGCTTTTGCATGATATTCATCAATGTGATGCCGGATTGCATTAATTACAGTATCGGGTTGAAATCTCGCTATATGATGCCCGCTATTTGTAATGATCCTGTATTCCAGGTTCGGTCTTTTCTTTCCCCATTTTTCCAATTCTTCTATCCAGATCTTATTTAAAGGATTTGACGGATCCCTGTCCTGTCCACCCTCTGCTTTGCCAGCTGCAATTAATAAAGTTGTTGGGGTGGCATGGAATGCATCTGATCTTTTTCCCTGCTTCATACTTGAATCATACATCCGCATTTCCTCTCTTTCACCAATACGTGTCTTATTGGCAAGTATTTCTTTCACGTATTGTTCATCCTCTTTCATTAATTCAGGAAATTCCTTATCAAACCGGGCATAGGCATCTTCCGGTGCAGGATCAACCAATACCATTCCTGCCACATCTTTTGGATAAAGACCCGCAAACACTCTCACCAGCGAACCTCCATAAGACCAGCCCGATAAAAGATATGGCGGAGGAATGTTTGCTTTTGTCAATACCTCTTTCAACTCTTTAGCGATCGTTACTGCATCTCTTGGAGAAGAACAGGTATCAGAATTCAAATAACCCGGGCGATCATAAGAAACAACTCTTGTTTCATTTGCAATGTTGGGTTGAACTAATTGCCATGTTTTGTGGCTGGATCCTCCTCCCGCTTCAAGAATCACAGCCGGTTTACCTTTTCCGGCTACATAAAGTGTCATTACATGATCATGCACTTTTACTTTTATCGTATCGGATTGCTGAGCAAAAACTAGGGTATGCAGCAATAAGTAAATTGAAAGCGAACAAAAAAATTTGATCATAAAAGCGTTT
>DASVAM010000354.1:0-7733 GCA_036376375.1 Chitinophagaceae bacterium | reverse complement strand
AATAGCGCCACCGAGGTTCCTTACACCTGGAGGAGTTTTCAACCAGCTTGATGTTTTTGCATCGAACTTTCCAAGTTTCTGTAAGTCCTGGTATTGTTCTTCTGTTAAAAGCTCAATGCCCATATCAGTTGCCATGTTTACAGCACTGTCTACTGGCTTGTGTTCTTTTCTTTTTTCCAAAGCTTCATGATCATAACAGAGGCTTCTTCGTTCTTTGGGGCTTTCTGCTGAGCAATCATAAAAAATATATTCGCCTGTCTTTTTATCAAAGCCTGCAACATCTGGTTCGCCACCGGTTATTTCCATTTCATTGAGTGCATAGAGTTTTTCTGGACTGCCTTCCAGCTTTGCCTGAACTTTTGCCCATTCAACACCTTTGTGTCTGTTGATGTTTTTTTCAAAACGTGATTTTAATGTTTTAAGCAGTCCTTCGCTTAGCGAAGAAGACAACTTTTTTTTATTGGCCATACACTTATATTTTTTGTTGAATAATTACTAATCTTCCAATCCCTTTCCACTCAGAATCTTCTTCAAATATTTTTCAACCCTTTCTTCACGGGTCCTGGATTGCTTTGCCCGGGAAAAATAAAATATATATGCTCTTTGCCGTCCCGGTGTCAGTTTTTCAAACGCATTTTTCAGGCCTTTGCTCTTATCCAATTTTTTTTGAAATTCTTCCGGGATTTTATAATCTGAAGTTTTTTTAAGTTTCACTTTCAAACCTGCTTTTTCAACTTCAATAGCTTCATAAATGTAAGCTCTCAAAATTTTTTCTTGACTGGCTACTTCCTGGACATTCGTGAACCGGGCTTGTCTCGCCGACTGCACATTCTCTGTTTGCTGAATTAAAATACCATTGGCATCGCTTAATAATGCCCCTTTGAAGAACAAAACCGCACAATATTCTTTGAACACGTGTATTAAAACGATGTTGTTATTATTATACGTGTAACAGGGACAACCCCATTTCAATTCTTCATTTAGCCCACAATCAAGAATGATCATTCTTAATTTTTTGATCTCTTTCTCCCATTTTTCGTTTTTTTCGAAATACCAATCAACCTTCGGATTCATACAATGCATTTAGTTATTAGCGAATGTAAGTTTTCTGTTCGCGGGTCTGAAATACCATGATATAAGAGTCAGGGCCAACAGTAATAACGAAGGAAATATTTCAACCATGACATCACCCGCAGCGATATGTGAATATATCGCGCCCGACATCATAAAGAAGAACCCTGCATAAGCCCATTCTTTTAGCAATGGCGATTTGGGAATCAACAGTACGACGGTTCCTGAAATTTTCAAAATACCCAGCAGGGTTAAAAGATAATCGGGATAACCCAATCCTGTCATACTATCAACTGCACCGGGTCCCTCTTTCTGCCTTAATAACTGTACTGCCCCGGTCGATACCATTCCTAACGCAAGCCAAAGCGTGGCGATCCAGTAGATGATGTTGGCTGCCTTGCCGGCAGCCGGGTTGGTTTTTTCCATAACAGGTTATTTTAGTTTGTTTAGAATTTCCTGGATACGGTTGTGCGCCATATTGATGCCTTGCGCAAAAGGTAGCTGCAGCATTTGGTCACGAAGAGCAACCGATTTATATACTATCTGCATGGTGAGTTTACTGGTCTCATCACCAAGTTTTTCAAACTCGAGAAATTCAAGTTGAACTGCAAAAGGTGTATTCTCCATTTCAAAAGTCCGTGTGATCTTTTGGTTTGGGACAAATTCATGGATCGTACCATTGAAGTAATGTTTATTTCCTTTAGGATCGGTTGTTTCAAATTGATAACTCCCATGCTTTTTATTTTCCAGTTTCAGCACTTTGGTTCCCATCCATTGCTCAACCAGATCGGGTTCATCATATGCTTTGAACAATAATTCCAACGGTAGGTCAAACTCCCTTGTGATCATTAATTCCTGTTTGCCATCTTCGGCCCTTATTTTTGTTTTGCGTTCCATATCATTCTATTTTTTTGGTTTGTATTTTTTCATGACTGCTTCAAGTTTATTAAATCTTTCATCCCAAAGCTTGCGGAATGCTTCAATGAAGTCAGACAATTCTTTCATTTTTTTTGGATTGACATGATAGTAAACTTCCCGGCCGTTATATTCCTGTTCCAATAACTCACACTCGGTGAGTATGGCAAGGTGTTTTGAAACAGTCGGTCTCGCAGTTTCAAAATTGGCAGCAATGGCGCCGGCTGTCAGTGATTGCGAAGCAACCAATAAAAGTATCGCTCTTCTTGTGGGATCTGCAATTGCCTGGAAAACGTCACGTCGTAAATTCATTATGTAGCTATTTGACTACAAATATACATGTAGCCATTTAGCTACGCAAATTTTTTTTAAGGAATGGATCGGACCTGATTGATCGTCTTTGGCTAAATCAAATTGCTGAAGCTATGTTAGCGGAATTACATTGGTTTGTTTTGGGGAAAGTAGGGCAATCGAAACGCCCATAATAAAAATAAATATCCCAAAAATATAACAGCAAATCTCAGCCTGTCTGCTTGTATCCAGGTTTGCACCATTTCACTAATCTCCTCAGGCGACATTCCTTCTCCGGCCCTGGCCATTATTACTTCATTTATGGGGAACACCACCGTTATCGATAGTATGACCCCAAATGCGATCGTTAGAAGAGTAATCAAAATAAAATATCTGTGGCGTTTGCTATTCCAGCCCAACAATAAAGTAATGACAATGGGAAGAATCCTGATAAGCATCCATTTTGGTCCGTAGAAATCCAATAGATATTCATATGCACGGGTGCCTCCAAAAAAGTTCTGAACAGAACCGGGTAACGGCTGACTCCAAATAGGTAAAACCACAATCATATGAAACATCGTTCCGCCGACCCAGATACTTAGATTAATAACAGATAGCCAGAGAAAAATAATGAACAATTTTTGACGCATTTTCTTATGTATCGGTTTAAAATCGAAAACTTAACAGGTCCTAAGTCGTCACAACGCTAATCGACTCAGCTTAAAAATATAGGTAAGTGAGTATTGTTCATTTGTTCGCCATAAGCTCCTGTCCCATATTGCAACACCGGACCATTCCTTTTTGATAATTTCATATTTGTAGGTTCGATGTTTCTCAAACAGACTTGACGACCGGTTATAAAGCCCGGCCTACGCGAAGCACACCACAAACGAAGTTAGTTAATGTCTTGGATGAGTTAAGAATTTCCTGTTATCCTGCCTTGTTTGGTGCTTGATTGTCCTCAACATCTAACCGCTTTGCGACATGCCGCAGTCCCGTGTTGCGTTAGTTTAGATGTATACTAAAGTTCAATAGTATTATAATCGATTAGCGCTTTTTCGGATTCCAAGGCTGCTTTATCGCGAATACCGTATGATCCTCCGAATTTGTCAATTAGAAGCTTGTGTAATTGTTCGACTTCGACCACTGATATCATTTGGCAAGTTTCTTAAGAAGATCTTCATCTTCTGTCAGGGTTTTTTCGAGCGTTGATCTATCGAGCAAGGAAAAAGATTGATTGGTCTCTATATTTTTTAGAAAAGAAAGCAAGTATAGCAGTGGTGGAAGCTTCACCCAACATTGAAAAAATCAATTCAAGGTCGTTCATGTGGTCACGAAGGTTTTGACTTTTTAATCCTTTTACTTTTTTGTATTGAGAAGGTGTCAAACCAAAAGTAGCTTTTGAAATTTCTGCAGTCAGTATAGCATAATCTTTTTGTTCTTTCACTCCTCTGTTTTTCCATTCCTCAGTTAGTTCTTCACGAATGGCAATGCTCCGCATCCGTTTCTCAATCCAGTCGTCCGGATAACCTTTAAGTTTGTATAATTCTCTGGTGCGTTGTGTCGCCAGTTCAGGGTTTTCAATTTCATCTAATCTGTCCGAGCCTACTTGTGCTAACCACAATTTGAAAGGTTCTGCTTTTGGGGATGGAATAGATTGAATAATTCTTAAAAGTCCTTGTGCATTGGCACAATTTAATTTTTGTTTACCACCGGGAGTGTCAACCGCAAGGGGGGTGACAAGTTGTCCCCACCCTTGCGAAAGCAGCTCATCCCGCTTACGCATTTTCTTAATTAATCTGTCGGGTTGGGAGTATCGGTCAATACCTGAACAACATCTGCCACCACAAAATACCATTTCTGTTCGGTTTCATTCCAAACCGTTCTTATTTGTTTGCTTTCAAAAAGTTTAATGTTGCTCATGGTTCAAATTTAGCAGGTTTTTGTTTGATGAATATTGATACTATCAAACCAATTCCCACAATCACATCCACCACATTCCAAAGTTCCCTGCCTAAAGCAATTTTAATTAAAGGCTGAAACAGAATTGCCAGACAAACGTAAACAATAGCTTCAGTTTTCTGACCTTGTTCATTTGCAGTATATGCAAGAAATACAAAGCCAATAAGTGCTAATGCGAACTAACTGATAATAGCCGTAGGGCTTGCAGTGGCATGAAATCAATATTGATCATTGTATCCAACCCTTCGGCCCTTAGTTTTTCGAAAGTAAGTTGTTGTTCAAGCTGGCGAATCTTTTCTTCAGCATCTGGAGTAAGAGGAGGCTTAGGAATTTTTTTGCGGGTCATTTGTTGAAGATCATAACTGTGTTGTCGTTTGCTTCGCGGTAATCCATGAATACCCTGGTGAATCAAGATCCATCTGTTAATGCAATGGCGACTCACATTATATTTTTTAGCAAGCTGACGATAAGTTTTTCCTTCCACCAAATACTCATGAATTGCCTGTTCTCTGATGTCCATCAATTTACACTTTTGGTGTAAACCTTATTCCGGACGAGACAAACAAAAAGCTGAGCACATATTCGTCGCCCGCCATATTGCCAAACCGCCTGTTGTGCGTTCGCCTTTTTAAATTTCCGTTGTCTGAATGATTACTTCAGTTGTACCACTGTCATTTAAAATTTCTATGAATTCTGTCAAAGCATTTTCTGTCGCTGTCCCTAAATCAATAACAAATGATAATTTGTCACCGTTAATCTCTGGCTTTGTACAACTGTGAACTGCTATTGATAGCTTTTTGTCAGCATTTTCATTATCCATTTTAAGCCATTTATTAAGCCAGTCTCTCAAAGCATCAATGTCTATTTTGTCAACCTGAAACTCACAACTATTCCAGCAAAAGGGATTTACAAATAATTTCAAATTGTCAAAATTAAATTCAAGTGTCTTGTAATTTAAGTTTTTGTCAAGGCGTAGTTCAGATATTGAATGTTCATTATTCTCGTCTTTGGTAATAAAGTCTACACGAATAATGTTAAACGGATAAGATTGCGTTTCGTCATTTGTCTGTATTGGAAGTTCTGTAGCAAAAGTGTCTTTGCCTTGTCTTAGCAATGCAATTTCTTCTATAAAAAAGTCAACATACCGTTGTCGCTCCACATTAATTGCCTCAAGTAGTTCAGTATTCATAGTGTCGCTTTAAGGTGACGCACAACTGATCGGGGCTTGACACCCCGGAAAATATATTCTGAGTGAATTTCCGAATTAAATGTATGCAGAGAAAATATTTTCTAACGAACGCCATAGAATTGCGCCAAACCCAGTGTTGGAAGAACGTGGCTCAAAAGTGACTGTTCACGGGGTGTCATGCCCCGATCTGTTGGACAGAATTAAGAATGACAGAGCCTTTACAAGTTGAAAGATTTTGTAAAGAATAAAATGAATGATATGAATCTAATGAAACTTAAAGGCGGTCATTCGTGGCCGCCAGTGAATATGCAAAACAAATAGTGATATGCAATGCGGCCATTTCTGTCCAACGTTCGAGTATTTGCGAAGGCAGGGAATTCATTGATTGTCCAGCCCGGTACAAATGCCCATTTGAAAATATGTTGTTGAAGTTAAGAACTAAAGCTGAACATATTGAACGTCGAGCCTGAACTACTGCTGATGCTTGCACATAGCTGATGTTACGTTATCCAGCCCGGCTTTTGAAAATACTTTGTTGTGGGTTCGCTTTTATTTTATACACAATTTGCTTTCTATTATAGTTTTCACCTTAGTATCCTCGTCGGAAGAAGAAAAAGCATTACAATTAATTTGTAAACCATTTTTTTTGTTTTTTGGTAGTTTATTATTCGGAATGCGAATAACTCCACACATCTGCAATTTTGTCCTCTGCTGTTAAATAAAATGTAACGAAATGCGTCTTCGCCCCTGCAACTATTTTGTAGCTGCATAAACTCTTTACATTTATCCCTACTTTTTCTATTTTTTTATTTTGTACATCCTTGCAAGCGATAAATGTAAACGACTTTAGATCCTTTACCATATCTGTAATTTCAGATTTTGGATTTGAGTAAACATAATATTCATGGGTCCAACGGTTGAATAATCCTTCGGTCATTTGTGTTGAATCTATAGATGAACCCGCCACACTTAATAAAAATTCTTTCAGCTTTCCGGACCTTTGTGTATTAATGTCACGCTTAGGTTTAAGCTGATGGGGAATACGCAAATCCGGATCATACATGCCGGCTATCGTCATTCCCATTACGTATGGGTCGGATTGAACCCGATTGTTCAGAATAATGATGGTCATTCCGTCATCTACATATCTGGAAATCTCTGAGGAAAAGCCGGTGATAAATGTACCGCCGTGATTAATATTTTTCTGGCCAAAATAATCATCAATAAACCAGCCGAAACCAAAAGGTGCAATCCACTCGTGGTAAGCATATGTGCCGTCGTTAAGGCGTGCAGGTGTGAACATTGCATTCACGGTCGATTGTTTAAATATTTTTGTGGTATTGAAACAAGCATCCCACTTTGCCATATCTATTGCAGTGGTCATTAAACCGATGTCTGCGCCTGCTCTAAGGGTTTGAGCGACATATCTGCCGTTACGTAAAGTATCATTTTTTAAACTATACCCCGATGCACGATTGGGAATAATTTCAGCCAGATTTATAACACGGGTCCTCGTCATACCAAGTGGCTTAAAGATCCTTTCCTGCAAAAAATCGCCATACGGTTTTCCGGTTATCTCTTCGATTATCAAGCCGAGTAAAAGATAACCTGTGGTACTATATCGTGCATTTTCACCCGGCGGAAAATTTAATTGATTTGCACCGATATGTTTTATCAGTTCCGCATTTGTGTAATCCGCACGCCTGTTGAGTGAAAATTCTTCGATGTAATCTTTTACGCCTGAAGTATGGTTAAGCAGATTTCTAACAGTAATGGCATTGTATAATTCAGGAAGGCCCGGAAGATATTTTGTGATCTTGTCTTCGAGACGTAACCTTCCATCCTCAACCAAAAGCATAATACCCCCGGCAGTAAATTGTTTGGTATTTGATGCGATCTCAAACATGGTTTCGTTGTTCACAGGTGCATTGAGTTCAACATTTGCTACACCATAGCTTTTAGCTTTCATAATTTTTCCCTTCTGAATAACCACGATCTGAAGGCCGGGAATTTTCTTCTTTTGCATTTCGGCTTTGATGTATTCATCAACTGTTTCATCCAACTTCAAATTCGCAGATGACCGGTTGATTGTTTCAGGTCCGGAAGTTTTTACCTTTTGCCCGCTTGTATGGAGATAAAGCAGAAAAAGTAAAATAAGTAAACATGTTTTGTATAGCATAGAGTAATTATTTTTATTGTACTTTATCAGACCTGTGATGCATTACCTTGACTGACCAAAAACTACTGATTTTGATCTGTATCATTTTGATAGATCAGATAGGTTATAGAAAGTGACGCACAACGG
>DASVAM010000343.1:0-8342 GCA_036376375.1 Chitinophagaceae bacterium | reverse complement strand
GGTAAAAAAAGCATCGTCACAAATTTTTATTACATCGCCAGTAAAAAATTCCGCATGCTGAACATTGTTCAACGCAGCATTCTCTTTCGCATCTTCGATAGCCGCCGCGATCATTTCAACGCCGATGATCTTTTTCGCCATCTTGCTCACAAATAGTCCAATGCTGCCCGTACCACAATAGAGATCATAAACAGTCTCGACACCGGTGAGTTCGGCATACGCCCGGGCAACGCCGTATAATTTTTCCGTTTGCCTCGTATTGGTCTGAAAAAATGATTTGGGGCCAATCTTGAATTGAAGATCTTCTAATTTTTCCATTACGTATCCTTTGCCTGTAACAACAACGGGCTCAAGATCATGAAGACTATCATTCCATTTGGTATTGATCGTATAAAGCAGGGTTGTGATACCCGGTACCTCGTTCAATAAATGTTCAAGCAGTAACTTTCTCTTCGGTTCATTATCTTCAGCCATCACTACGTTTACCATTACTTCGCCGGTTTCGCAAATGCGCAGCAACACCGTTCTTAAAAAACCCGTATGCAGCTTATGATCGTAAAAACTAAAATCGTTTTTCCTGGCAAATTCAGCGATCGCATTCCTTACAGCATTTGTTGGCTCCGCCTGCAACCAGCATTTTTCAATTTCAACAACCTTATCAAACAATCCTTTCGCGTGAAAGCCAGCCCCCCCACCCCCCGAAGGGGGGAATTCCATCGCACTCACCTCACTAAATAAAACTTCACTTTGATTAGTTGAGTCATGGAAAGGCGAGGTATTGTGTGCATGCATTGTTCTCCCTTCGGGGGAATAAAAGGGGGCTGGTATAAATCTTTTTGAACTAAATGTGTATTCAAGTTTATTCCTATACCATTTTGTCTCATCAGCACCAAGCACTGCCGGTATCTCGGGCAATTCAATTTTTCCGATCCTCTTCAGATTGTCTTCAACTTGCTGACGTTTATAGAACAACTGTTTTTCATAAGGCAACATTTGCCATTGACAACCACCGCAAACTCCGAAGTGTTGACAAAATGGTGTCGTTCTTTCTTTTGAAAATGAATGAAACTGCAACGGGTATCCTTCTGCCCAATCTTTTTTACTTTTAAAAAGTTTAATATCGACGATGTCGCCCGGCACTACTCTCTCAATAAAAACTACTTTTCCGTCTACACGGGCAATGCTTTTACCTTCTGCCGCGTAGTCTTCCACCAGCACATTTTCCAGAACGATATTTCTCTTTTTTCTTCTCACCGCGCAAAACTAAGTTGTAAACAAGTGAAATTCATGACAGGCCTGAAATTTGTGATTTTCTAAGATCTGCATCTGTCAAAACGGTCTATTTTTATGATCGTAAACCTTACAATATGAAACGATTCCCCGCTTCGACCGGTCTGCTATCTTTTCTTTCTGCTAATAAATTCAGGTTGTAAAAAGGATCCTGATTGCAGATGCGATGCCGATGCAAAATCCTATTTGGCGAAAACAGCGGGTGAGTTGCTGTATAATCAATCCCAGGTGATGAAAACCTTGCCAATACAAGCCTGACAACCTATCATTATATAACGGTTGATTACGGGGACAGGGAGCAGTTGACGGTCGTATCAGACCACTCATACAACGATTAACGGTCTATTTGCATCTTTTATCCCGGTGCAGTGGGATCGTTGCCGTTTTTGAATAACTTTACAGTTTTATTATCAATACTCCATGAAGCGTATACTTTCGCTGCTTTTTTTACTTGGCACCAGCTATTTTCTTTTTGCACAGACAAATGAGTTTGAGCTCAGGGTTACTTTTAAGCCTTTTAAACATCAATTCATTTACCTCGGTTATCATTACGGCAAGCAAAAACCTATCATCGATTCTGTTTTAGTAGATGAGAACAGTGTTGGTGTTTTCAAAAGAGCAAAAAAATTGGAAAAAGGTATTTATCTGATCGGTTTTCCTAAAAAAGCCGGGTATTTTGAAGTGTTGATCGATAAAGAGCAAAAATTTTCTGTGAGTGCTGATAGTGCAAATCTTTATCCATCAATAAAGTTTGTGGGCTCCCCGGATAATACCTTGTTTTTTCAATACCAGAATTATATTTCCGTTAGGGGGCGTGAAATAGAAGACGCAAAAAAACAATTGGCCGCGTCAAAAACTAAAGCCGATTCCACAAAATGGACCGATATAATTATCCGGGCTGATAAAGAAATTCAGCAATACAGGGAGGATCTTATCACTAAGAATCCTGACGCGACCATCAGCGCTTTATTAAAAGCAATGAAACATCCCGAAGTGCCACCGGCTACACAGCATCCCGGTGGTAAGTACGACTCAGTATTTGCTTCCCGGTACTTCAAAGATCATTATTGGGATGATACCTGGTTCTTTGATGAACGTCTTGCCCGCACTCCTTTTTTTGAGGAAAAACTTGATCAATATTTTGCCACAATGATCTATCCACATCCTGACTCGGTGATCAAAGAACTGGACTGGATGCTTGCCTACGCAACAGCAAATGATGAAATGCAGCGTTTTCTCCTGGTAAAATTCATCAACCGCTACCTGAACCCGCAATACATGTGGGAAGACAAAGTCTACGCTCATCTTTTTGAAAAATATTTTTCTCAAAAGGAATATTCCTGGTTGAATGAAAAAGGGAAGAAAACAATTTTTGATCGTTATTATAGCATAGCGGGAAATCTATTTGGTGCAACGGCAGCCGATATCGAATTACCGGACAGTTCCGGCAAAATAAAAAATCTGTATAGTGTCACCAACCCTTATACTGTTGTTGTTTTTTGGGATCCCACCTGCGGGCACTGCAAAGAAACATTACCAAGGATTGACTCTATTTACCGGGCCAAATGGAAAGCTACCAATGTAAAGATCTATGCTGTGTCAAAAGAAACAGATGGCACAAAAAAAGATTGGCTGAGTTTTATCGGCGAGCATCAACTGACCGGCTGGGACCATGTTTATTATTCAAAAGAAGCGAATGATTTACGGGTAAAAAACAATATTGCAAGTTATTATCAGTTATATGATGTCCAGGTTGTGCCTACATTATATTTGCTTGACAAAGACAAATCGATACTCGCCAAAAAGATCCCTTTTGACCAGATCGATAAAGTACTTGACTTTAAGCTAAAGGGCCAATAAAACCATTATTTATGAAACTACCATCATTGCTCTTCTCTCTTCTCTTTGCAACCACATTATCCGCTCAAACACTTTTTACCTATGCCGATAAAAGTGTTTCCGCCAGGGAATACACAAAAGCATTTAACAAAGTATATCCTTCACCGGTAATTGATAAGGCAACGAAGATGCGCCAGTACCTCGATCTCTATATCAATTCCAAGCTAAAGATCCACGAGGCAACGCTGAGAGGCTATGATACGATGCCGGGTTTTATTGAAGAATATACAGCGCTCCGCAACCAGGTGATTGAAAATTACATGACTGACACTGAAATAATGAATGCATTGGCAGTGGAGGCTTTTACCAGGAGCCAGAAAGATATTAGAGTACAGCATATATTTATTCCTTATCACACAGGAGCAAATTATTCGGACTCTGCCGTGGTCAGGTTAAAAATCCAGGAAGCATATATGCAGCTTCAGTCAGGAAAAAGCTTTGACAGTGTGGCATTGAAATATTCCGCTGATCCTGCTGTGGCTCAAAACAAAGGTAACCTGGGCTTTATCACGGTGTTTTCATTGCCTTACCAGCTTGAAAATGTTATTTACGGCCTAAAGCCGGGAAAATATTCAGCACCGTATAAATCAAATTCAGGTTATCACATTTTTAAAAATACAGGAGAAAGAAAAGCCGTGGGCAGAATTAAGATTTCCCAGATCCTTATTGCTGTGCCCCCGGGCAGCGATGAGCCTGCAAAGAAAAAGATCGCAGCCCTCACCGATTCAATCCACGGTCGTTTGCTTAAGGGCGATGATTTTGGAAAGCTGGCTGCTGCCTTTAGCAATGACGTGGTGTCGGCTGCTTCCAATGGATCAGTACCTGAATTTGGATTAGGAACTTTTGATCCGGCATTCGAATCAGCAGCATTTTCATTAGTTAAGAATGGGGATATCAGCAAGCCGTTTCTTACTGGTCATGGTTATCATATCATAAAAAGGACCTCTTTAACCCCGCCACCGACGGTAAAAAATAAGAAGAACCTGGATATGATCCGCCCCTTAGTGGAAAAAGATGGCCGGGCAAAAGTTGCAAAGGATAAACTATACAATAACGTACTTGCCAAAACCGGTTATAAGCAATTCAATGTTGACCAGGCCATGCTGCAAATGTATCTTGACAGCGTGCTTGCATCAAGACCTCCATCATTGGGCAATCCTGTAAATAAGTCAACAGCGTTGTTCAGTGTCGGACAATCAACAAAGGTTGTCAATGATCTGCTTACCTACTCCGTAGCCAACAGGTTTAAAGCAGACGGAAGCGGGGCAAAATCATTCAACGAACTGAACGAAGAATTTAAGAGGAATGCTGTGATGGAATATTACAGGGCCAACCTTGAGCAATTCAATGAGGAATTTAATATGCAAATGAAAGAGCTGAAAGACGGCAACCTCTTTTTTGATATAATGATGAGAGAGGTTTGGTCGAATGCACAGGGTGACACTGCCGGACAAAGAAATTACTTTAATCAAAATAAAAGCAAGTATAAATGGAGCTACAGTGCCGACGCAGTTATCTTTTATTGCGGCGATGATGCCACAGCAAAATCATTCAGGGACCTTTTAGTAAAAGACAAATCGAAATGGAAGACCGTACTGGAAAACTTCAGCGACAGGATCACGTCAGATTCAGCACGATTTGAAATAACAAAAATTCCGGGCGCCATAAAAACAACTGCAAAAGCCGGAACGATCACCAATATTGTAAAGAACAAAGATGACAACAGTGCCTCATTTGCATTACTATTCAAAATTTACCCGTTACCAGGTCATAAATCATTTGAAGATGCCCGGGGTGATGTTGTGTCGGATTTCCAGGATTCGATCGATAAAAAATGGATCGCAGAATTAAAAAAGAAATACCCTGTAAAGGTGAATGAAGAAGTTTTCAAAACAATTGCGAAATAAAAAAGCCCCGCCGTTGGCGGGTTTTTCGTGATAATTGAACCAGGATTAATAGGACTTATTAGGATTATGAGGAAATAAGGGCTGACCCTTGACTAAAGTTTTTTTCGATTTCCTCACAAATCCTTTTCAATCATGTAAATCGTGGTTCAAAGATTCTTTACCACGTTACAAACGACATGTGGTTTGCCTAATGTATAATAATGTAAGACGGGTACGCCGGCTGCTTTTAATTCTTTGGATTGGGCAAGCAACCACTCGGTACCGGCCTGCTCTACACAAGCATCGTCTTTACAATTCAAAATCTCATTTGAAAGATCTGTTGGGATATCGACATAGAATGTCCTTGGAATGATCGACAACTGTTTCTTTGATGTGATTGGTTTCAAACCGGGAATTATCGGCACTGTGATACCCACAGCACGACATTGCTTCTCAAATTCAAAAAATTTTTTATTATCAAAAAACATCTGTGTTACGATATACTCAGCCCCGGCATCCACCTTATTTTTCAGGTAGGTAAGATCAGTTTGCATATTGGGTGCCTCAAAATGTTTTTCAGGATAGCCGGCAACTCCTGCACAGAACTTTGTACTGCTTGTGCCTTTTAATTCTTCTTCGAGGTAAATCCCGTGATTCAGGTTCATCACTTGCTTTAACAGGTCGATCGCATATTTATGCCCTCCTGGTTCCGGCTCAAATGACGTTTCATTCTTTGCGGCGTCGCCACGAAGCACCAATACATTGTCAATTCCCAAGTAGCTTAGTGTTAGCAAAGCATCTTCAGTATCCTGTACGCTAAATCCACCGCAGATCAAATGAGGTACGGTATCAACATTATACCGGTTCATGATCGATGCACAAATAGCTTCTGTGCCCGGCCGCTTGCGGACAATTACTTTTTCAAAACTTCCGTCTGCCTTTTTCTTAAAAATATGCTCGCTTCGGTGGTAGGTAACGTTTATATATGACGGCTTAAACTCCATCAGCGGATCAAGATGGGTATAAATAGCGCTGATACCCTTTCCCTTTAACGGGGGAAGAATTTCAAATGAGATCAATGTGTCCTTAGCCTGCCTGATATGGTCAATAACCTTCATTCCTTTTTAATTAGAACGTGCAAAGCTAAGCATGATAGCCACATAACGCAAATTGATGTTAAAGCAATTTGATTACTCACACATTACTCTTTCAAAGCGTATTTTTGCTGCTGATGTCAATTTCTATCACTACCAAAGATCTTGTTAAACGCTATCGCCAACGGACTGTGGTGAACCATGTGTCCATTGACCTAAAACAAGGAGAGATCGTCGGTTTGCTGGGTCCGAATGGTGCAGGTAAAACAACAACCTTCTACCAGGTTGTTGGCCTGATAAAGCCTGACGAAGGGGATGTTTTTTTAAATGATATAAACATTACGAAGCTCCCCATGTATAAAAGAGCAAAACTGGGGATTGGATACCTGCCGCAGGAAGCATCTGTTTTCAGAAAATTGACAGTCGAAGATAATATCATGGCTGTTCTGCAGATGACAAAGCTGAAGCCTAACGAACGTCGTGAGAGGCTGGAAACGCTGATCAGCGAATTCCGCCTGCAACATGTTCGTAAAAGTAATGGCGATGTGGTGAGTGGTGGTGAAAGAAGAAGAACAGAAATTGCCCGGGCCCTGGCAACTGATCCGAAATTTATTTTATTGGATGAACCCTTTGCAGGTATCGACCCGATCGCCGTGGAAGATATCCAGGCAATTGTTGCAAGATTGAAATATAAGAACATCGGTATCCTTATTACTGATCATAATGTAACAGAAACATTGAGCATTTGCGACAGGGCCTATCTCCTGATCGAAGGGAAAATTTTTAAACATGGTACGGCTGAAGAGTTAGCAAGAGATAGTGACGTAAGAAGATTATATCTCGGAAGGAACTTTGAATTGAGACGAAAGGATTATCTGCATGAAGAAGCAAAAATGAATGATGCCGGCTTCCCTATTAACAGGGATATAATTGATGATCTGCCTGATACTGGGCAACTACTTTAGAAACACGTAAGTTATTCCCTTATTCTCCATTAAATCCCGGTTCTTTTTTATCTTTCCACACTCATGAAGATTCTTAGCCCTGCCATATCATCTCTTGCGCGTATGCGAATGTGGCGCATCGATGCGTGGAAGAATAACCCGATAGAAGCGCAGCGTGATGTTTTGCAAAACCTGGTCACCGCCGCACAATACACCGAGTTTGGAAGACAATACAATTTTTCAGAGTTATTTACCGTCCGGGCTTTCAAGGATGCCGTTCCCATTCACGAGTATCATGACATGAAGCCTTATATTGATCGCATTTTAAATGGCGAACAAAATGTATTATGGAACACCCCGATCTGCTGGTTTGCCAAAAGCAGCGGCACCACCAGCGACCGGAGCAAATTCATTCCTGTAAGCGATGAAAGCCTGCAGGATTGCCATTTCAAAGGAGCCAAAGATGTATTGACATTATATTACAACTTTAATCCCGCATCAGAATTATTGACAGGCAAAGGATTGGTGATCGGGGGCAGTCATACAATTAACCAGGTAAATCCTGAAGCACAATATGGAGACCTGAGTGCCGTGTTATTGCAGAACACTCCGTTTTGGGGACATTGGATAAGAACACCGGATCTTAGCATTGCATTGATGGATGAATGGGAGAGCAAGATCGAAAAATTAGCAAACAGTACGATCAAAGAGGTCGTTACATCAATTTCAGGCGTACCCACCTGGACGCTTGTTTTATTTAAACGAATACTTGAGATCACGGGTAAAAACTGTATTGCTGAAGTATGGCCTACACTCGAACTTTATATGCATGGTGGTGTTTCATTCACACCCTATAAAGAACAATTCAAAAAGCTGATCGGAAAAGAGATTCATTACCTCGAAATGTACAATGCCAGCGAAGGATTTTTTGCAGCGTCAGACAATCCCGGCGAAGAGGGCATGTTGTTGTTTCTCGACCACGGAGTTTTTATGGAGTTCATGCCGGTTAGTGAATATGGAAAGAAACAACCGCAAACCATCGGGTTGCAGGATGTGGAGACACATAAGAATTACGCTTTGATCATTTCCACGAATGGTGGCCTCTGGCGATATATGCTTGGCGATACGATCCAGTTCACCTCTATAAAGCCATTTAAGGTAAAAGTTTCCGGAAGATTAAAACATTATATCAATGCCTTTGGCGAAGAAGTGATCGTTGATAATACTGA
>DASVAM010000339.1:0-3995 GCA_036376375.1 Chitinophagaceae bacterium | reverse complement strand
TTTTCTGTTTACAAATGGTGGTCCAGGAAATTGGCTTTGCAGGGCAATTAAGTCAATCCTTTGAGGAGGTAATAAAATGTTTGGCATAAAAAAAATTTAGGTGGTTAAGAAATGTTTTTTAAAAAATCCGGAAGGGAGTCTTCTATATAGGCGGGAAAGCATAATCAAGGTATTTATTTAATACCAAATATCAAACTGGCGAGACGCTAAAACCAGCGTATAAGTACGCATTTTAAAAGTCAGGAGTTTCTACGCAGGCGTCTTTCAGCAATTACCATACTTGTACGTTGGCGACGTGTTGCGAGATGCTACGCTCAACAAAATGTTAACCTAACGTATTACTTCTCAATATTTTTTTTGAGTAGATGCTACCTTGTTTCCGGGGCATCGCGGGGGCAAAATTTGGTTGTAAAAACAATCGAAATGAAACCCGTAAAAAACCTCCAAACTATCCTTGCAGCGATCATGATTGCAGTCTTTATGATCGCTCCTTTTAACTCGAAAGAGTCAATATCAAAAAACAAAAAGAACTCCTTCAACACCCATATACTTGTGGTTGATGAAGGGGGATCTAAATATGTGAACAGTCCCGATCTTTCTATTCCGGATACCAGGAAAAAGGAAAAGAGCAATCATCATAATGATGAATACCCCCCCAGGGCGAGACGTCATGCTGATGAAGAAAAGCACAAGAATCATCTTTACCATTATCAGCGGATAAAAGCAAGGAACAAAGTTCAGACGGTCATCATCCGTATAGCGCTCAAAGTTTTTATTGCAATAAGCTATCTTTCCGTATTACTTTGCGCTTATATGAGTATCGGTCACTAACATATGAGTATCGGTCACTAACATGAAAAAATATTATAACTATAACGGGAGGTTTTTTTCGGAGGATCAAAGGGTTCTGTCACCAGACGATCGGAGCTACCGGTATGGAGATGGTTTGTTTGAAACCATGAAAATCGCAGGTGGTAAGATTTTGTTGGAAGAGTATCATTTTGAAAGATTGTTCTCCGGGTTACAGATCTTAAAATTTGAAGTGCCGGCGCAGTTTACAAAGCAGAAAATGAGCGAACAAATAGGGGAGCTTTGCAAAAAAAATTGTTGCGAAGAATCAGCCAGGGTTCGGCTTTCGGTATCCCGCGGCAGCGGGGGATTATTTGATTGCGATAATAAATTGAATTACTTAATTGAGTCCTCGCCATTGGATCCAATCGGTCTTAATGAAAATGGGTTAATAATTGATATTTTTCCAGATGTAAGGAAAGGCATCGATATATTATCAAATCTAAAATCAGCGAACTATTTACCCTATGTAATGGCCGCTATTTGGGCAAAAGAAAACAGGCTGAACGAGGCGTTGATACTTAATCAACATGGCCGCATCTGCGATGCCACGATCGCAAATGTATTTTGGATAAAAGGTGGACAGGTTTTTACGCCGCCTTTAAATGAGGGTTGCGTGGGAGGGGTAATGAGGAAAAATATATTGAATACAAATAATCAGATTCAAGAAAAGAGATTGACAGAAAATGAACTGGCTACCGCAGATGAAGTGTTCCTTACAAATGCAACAAATGGAATACGATGGGTACAAAGATTTCGGGACAAAAGCTATGAAAATAAGATTACGCGGTACCTTTTTACACAAATAGTTCAAACAATTTCCCCGTAGCCTTGTTTAAGGGTCATGAGTTCACCTGTCAATGTTTTTTGGTTTCGTCGTGATCTGCGTTTGCGTGACAACGCCGGTTTGTTTCATGCTCTAAAACAGCGAATACCTGTTGTTCCCATTTTTATTTTTGACCGCAATATCCTCGATGAGCTGGAAGATAAGGAGGACAGGCGGGTAGAATTTATACATCGATCTCTCCGGGAACTTCAACAAACTCTTATAGGAATTAGATCAACATTAGATGTCCGGTATGGATTTCCGGATGAAGTTTGGAATCAGTTAATGAAAGATTATACAATTGAAAATGTTTATACAAATCATGATTATGAACCTTATGCAAAGGAACGTGATACTGACGTTGCAAAAATTCTCAAAACAAATGGAATTTCTTTCGTTACCCATAAGGACCAGGTAATATTTGAGAAGGAAGAGATAGTAAAGCAGGACGGTCGGCCGTATACTGTTTTTACGCCATATTCAAGAAAATGGAAAGCATCATTAAATGAGTTTTATCTCTCTTCGTATCAAACTGAAAAACTCTTTTTCAATTTTTTCCGGCAAACACAAAAGGAAATCCCCTCACTTGAACAAATGAATTTCAGACCAACAGGCCAGGCGCACCCACCAAAAGAAAGGAAAACTGAAACCATAAAGGATTATAAAGAACAAAGGGATTATCCTGCGCTTCCGGGTACATCCCGTTTAGGTGTTCATCTTCGATTTGGAACGATCAGTATTCGTGAACTGGCAAGAGAGGCGACTCCCTTAAACGATACTTTTTTAAATGAGTTGATTTGGCGGGATTTCTATCAAATGATCCTCTGGAATTTTCCGCATGTAGTTGGAAATTCCTTCAAGCCAGAATACGATAAGATCAGATGGAGAAATAACGAAAAGGAATTTGAGAAATGGTGCAAAGGAGAAACTGGTTACCCCATTGTTGATGCAGGAATGCGGGAATTAATTGCGACCGGTTTTATGCACAATCGTGTTCGGATGATCGTCGCTTCTTTTCTTACGAAACATTTATTGATCGATTGGCGCTGGGGCGAGGCATACTTTGCAAAAAAATTGCTCGACTTTGACCTGGCGGCAAATAATGGGGGCTGGCAATGGGCGGCCGGTAGTGGTTGTGATGCGGCGCCGTATTTCAGAATATTTAATCCCTATCTGCAAACGAAAAAATTTGATCATGATCTCCAATATATCCGCCAATGGGTGCCTGAATTTGAAGAAATAACCTATCCTCAACCTATCGTTGAACATGAATTTGCCAGGAAAAGATGTCTTGAAGTTTATGGCAAAGCACTAAAAAAATAATTTAATCAAATCGTGGGTTTACAAAATTATTAAGCCTGGACCCGAAACGGTAGTTGAGACCAAAGCTGGTATAGAAACTGTAATTAGAAGCTATTTGCCGCCTGCGGGTAAGTACATCATCCTGGCTTGCCTGGTCTTTTGGTAAATATATCTGATCCCGTATTAATGCGGCATAGGTGTAAACATTCACCGACAGACCACCAGTGATTCGTATATCGATCTCCCCATTCACAGACAGGTTAAAATATTTCCAGTCGTGTAAATAATTATGATATTCAGAACCAAAAGAAACCGATCCCCATTTTTGTCTGAATGCCACGGTCGCTTCAAGAGCCTGGCCAAATAAGGTTTCATTTGTTTTATCATATAAAGTAG
Source organism: Chitinophagaceae bacterium (assembly GCA_036376375.1). Taxonomy (GTDB): domain Bacteria; phylum Bacteroidota; class Bacteroidia; order Chitinophagales; family Chitinophagaceae; genus VBAS01. Next base: position 622 of record DASVAM010000339.1, on the reverse strand, counting down.
TATCATAATAAACATTCCGTCGCGCATCAAGTACATAGGAAATAGTAAAAAATTTTGTGTTGACCTGCTTGTAGGGAAATATGTCATACTCGATACCGCTACGTAACATCAGGCGGTTCTTATTATTTGAAAAAGTGCTTCTTGACAGCGTGGCCTCATAACCCCATGACCAATGATCATTGATACTTTTTATGAGGTAATGTTGAAAATTATAGTCTTCGTTTTTTATCACTACTTTTTCTTTGTTCCCTGCACTATCTTCCAGGTTATAATAATCCCTGTTCCTGCCTGCAAAGGCCTCAAAGCCAACTTTCAACTCCTCAGTGACCCTGTTGGCAGAAAGATTGCCACTAAACCGCGAACTTTTATAAACCTGGTCTTCATTGATGTAACCGTTTGCGCTAATACGAAAAACCCAATAATTCCATGGATCTTTTGTAATTGCATTTACAGAATCTTTCTTTCCCGTATTTTCTTTTTTCATTTCGATCGCGATATCACTTCCTCCTCCGGCCCGGACAATAAAAGGAGTCAGACCCAGCTTTAAATGCTTAATGAGGAGATCTCTTTCTTCAAAATCGGTGGCATTTGGATCGGTATTGAATCGCAAGGTGTCCGGAAT
>DASVAM010000337.1:0-4988 GCA_036376375.1 Chitinophagaceae bacterium | reverse complement strand
ACTTCGCCACAACCATTCTACCGGGCCATAATTAAAATATTTTAACCAGATAGTACTGATGATGATCTGCAGGATAAAGAATCCAATTCCAAATAAGGTATAATAAACCGGGCCTACCTGGCCCATTAAACCTAACCCGGCGCCAAGAAAAACAAGATTGCCAACGAGCGATTGCAGGATATAATTACTGAAAGCCATTTTACCGACAGGTGCGAGCAGGGAAGATATTTTTTTAAACCCCGCATATTGAAAAAATAACATAAAACAACCAACATAAGCCAGTGCAAGCGGCACCACACCCAACGCAAATACAATTGTTTGATACATTCCTTTTTCTTTAAGTTGGAAATAGTCGCCCATCGCTGTTGACATATAATACGAAAGAACATAATTGCAGGGAAGACCGATCGCAAAACCGATCCCGATCACCCAGTAAACAATTTTTTTATGTTGCATGATGTTTTTATAAAAATCAGACCGGCCAATGACATAACCGATCAGGAACATACCCAATACTTTTGAGATGCGACTGATAAAAAATAAGTATCCGTACCGGTAAAAAAAACCAGCCACATTCATTTTAAAAACATCCCACCAGTTTGAATTTTTCATGACTGCAACAAACTCTTGCTGGCTTTTTACATCATTAAATTGCGGACTAAGTTTTGTATCTACCCAGTTGCCCGCCTGGTATAATTTCTCTGCAGGAAAATTTAGAACAGGAAACAGCATTTTTAAGCCATACAAAAGAATCGGTGAAAGGATCAGCACAGCACCTGTTATCAATAATGTCTTATTTGAAAATTTTCTTAGCGGCAATAATAAGAAAGCCAGCAGCGCATAAAAGAAAACGATATCCCCGGGCCATATCATTAAATGAATAAAGCCAAGCAGCAGCATAAACAACAATCTTCTTTTGATCGTCGGTATTGCATCAACTCCTCTTGCCAACCCTCGTTTTATTTGTAAGGCAATACCCCAGCCAAATAATAAACTAAAAATGGAATAAAACTTTCCCTCAATGAACATATGATGCAGGAAGGTCATTTTATGATCCCATCCTGGTACAAGGAAAGGACCGGTAAGATTAGCCTCCTCACTATACCAGGAAAGGCCGCTTCCGAGGTTGGCAATAAAAATTCCAAGAATAGCAAAACCGCGAAGCACATCCATAAATGTTTCCCTTTCCCGGGCCTGCACAGGAGATAATGACATAGCGTTGGTTTAAATAGTAAGCTTGCTTAAAATATTTATCAACTTGCATGGGGTAAGAGATTGGTGGTAGAAGCCTTCGAATATACTCATTTTAATGGCGCCCGGTTAAGTTACACAGTTTTGTTTATTCAATGGCATCTGCCTAACTTGTACACTCTCTTACTTGCCCACTACTCTTTCCCTTTGAAATTTCTTTCATTTACTACAAAGAATTTTTTATGAAACAGAATTCACTGCTTGTTGCTTTTGTTATTACATCAGCAATGTTATTTGCACAAACAAAAACAAACTGGAGTCCGGACCAATGTTTAAAAATGAAAAATATCTCTGCTGTTGCTCCCTCGCCAGATGGCAGCAAGGTTGTTTACACAGTACGTGAAGCAATTATGACAGATGATCGAAGCGAATATGTGAACCAGGTTTACCTGTGCAACAGCGATGGCAGCAATACAACCCAGTTGACGAAGGGCGACAAAAATTCTGCAAATCCAAAATGGAGCCCCGACGGCAAATGGATCGCTTTTACCTCTTCAAGAGATGGAAAAACTAATTTATACATTCTTCCTGTGGGTGGGGGCGAAGCAGAAAAAGTAACGGACGTAAAGTCAGGCGTTGGAAATTATGAATGGAGCCACGACGGAACGATGATCGCATTTCTTATGGCAGATGTTGCCGACAAAGAAGAAAAAAACAAAAAGTCAAAAAATGACTGGTATTTTATGGATGAAGAAGTAAAACAAAATCGTTTATATGGTTTATGGTTAAATAAAAAAGATTCGGCTGGTAAAAGGGTTCAGAAATTATTGACCAGGGAAAATTATAATATAAATGCATTTGACTGGAGCCCTGATGGCAAAAGCATAGCGTTTAGTCATGGCAAAACACCCGAGGTGAATGATAATGTATACAGCGATATCTCTTTAATAGAAATCGAAAGCGGAAAGACAAAGTCAATTGCTGCCACTGGTGCCGGCGAATCAAACCCGTCTTTCAGTCCCGATGGAAAAATGATCGCCTACTATTGTTCTACTGATCCTGTTGACTGGTCGGGTCCCCGTCATGCAAAAATTTATTCTGTTGCGGATGGAAATTCATGGAGATTAAAAGCAACACCGGACGAGAATGGAGCGATTGCCGGCTGGACCGCCGATGGAAAAAATATTTTGTGGACAGAGGCCAATAAAACACTCAACAGCGTTTATGTTTTAAGTGTTGATGGTAAATCTGTCACTGAATGGAATAAAGGAGCAACAGATCTGCTTGGCGCCGCTTCAATAAATTCAACCGGTACTCATGTTGCTTTCATTTTGCAAAATCCATCCAAACTTCCGGAAGCATATATCAGTTCAATAAATAATTATTCGCCGGTAAAGGTCACAAATCTCAATGCAGAAAATGCGAACAAGCCTTTGCCCAAAACAGAAGTGATTCAATGGAAAGGAGCTGATGGAAAAGAGATCGAAGGTCTCCTCACGTACCCACTCAATTACAAAGCCGGAACAAAAGTTCCTTTTATATTAAACGTACACGGTGGACCCGCTGGTGTGTTTCAGCAAACATGTGTTGCCGGTAATGGAGGTGCTTATCCGATTGCTGCATTTGCAGAAATGGGTTATGCAGTTCTACGTCCCAATCCAAGAGGTTCTTCCGGTTATGGCGCAGAATTCAGGATGGCCAACCGTGCCGATTGGGGTGGAAAAGATTTTATTGACCTGATGGCTGGTGTGGATGAAGTAATTAAAATGGGTGTTGCTGATGAAAGCAAAATGGGAGTGATGGGTTGGAGCTATGGGGGTTTTATGAGTAGCTGGATCGTTGGCCACACTGATCGTTTCAAGGTTGCATCCATCGGTGCACCGGTTGTCGATCTCTCCCATCAAAATTTGACAGATGATATTGAAGGGTTCCTTCCTTCTTATTTTAAAACAGATCCCTGGAATGACTGGAGCTTGTTTGACGCACATTCACCATTGCGTTTTGTACAAAATGTAAAAACTCCCGTGATGCTGCAACATTGCGAAGGCGACCAGCGGGTGCCGATCAGTAATGCGATCATGTTTTACAATGCGCTTCGCCGTCGCGGTGTGCCGGTGCGTATGCTGGCTATGCCACGGCAGGGTCATGGTCCGGTTGAACCTACCATGGTGCTGAAAACGATGCAGACAAATGTTGAATGGTTTGAAAAGCATATTGGTGATAAAAAAAGTTTTTAATAACATTTATTATAAAACACATTTCTATTTAATAACCTCAAAACTTTTAGTATGGAAACAACTTCTTTGAAAAAGGTTTCCTTACAGGAAACCGAAAAAAATTTTAAAGCCTACTTTGAAACACATGATGTGAAATATGTGGCAGAAGATGCTGTTTTTATTAATATGGGAACGGGAGAAGAATCCCATGGACGCGAAGCAATCGGCGCTATGCTGCATTATATCTACCACGTCGCCTTTGACGCTCATGCCGAGACAATCAGTTACTTCGTCACCGAAGAAAGGGCAGTGCTTGAAGGTTATTTTATTGGCAAGCATATCGGCGAGTTTGCTGGTATCCCGGCCACTGGTAAAATTGTAAAAGTTCCATTGTGTGTAACCTATGAATTGGAAAATGGTTTTATTAAATCTGGCCGGGTTTATATGTTGGGTGATGTTATGATGAGACAATTGACACAATAAACCATATTTATAATATTCAAAATCTGATCTAGTTGCCACGGCATTAAAACCGTGACAAACAATAAAACAAGTTTCATCAAACCTACATGACAACCGAACCAACCACCATCATGGCTGCACCCACCGGCCAGCAGGAAAGAATTATTATTCTTGACAGTCTTCGCGGTATTGCCATCCTCGGAATTCTATTGATGAATATTCCCGGTTTTGGTTTACCTGCTCCTGTTTCCTACGGAGACCTGAGCGTACTGAATGAAACAGGCCTCAATTTCAAAACATGGTATTTTATTGACTGGTTCCTGGAAGGAAGTCAACGGGCTATCTTCTCCATGTTATTTGGCGCAGGAATTATTCTATTTATTACCCGACTCGAAAAAAGAAAAGATGGCTTATGGCCCGCCGATTATTTTTTCCGCCGCCAATTATGGTTGTTAGTATTTGGGCTGTTCAATGCATTTGTTCTGTTGTGGTTTTGGGATATATTATTTCAGTATGCCATTTGTGGAATGATCTTATTCGCCTTCCGGCGCCTGTCTCCAAAAGCACTAATTATTGGAGCTGTTGTTTGCCTGTTCTTACAAACCGCAAGGGACAATGTAAGTTATTACCGGGATAAAAATATAATCAGGAAGGGTGAGATGATAGCTAAGATAGATACCACCCAAACAAAACTTACGGCGGTTCAGAAAGAGCAACTGGCGGAATTCGAAGGATTCAAAGGGAAAAGTTCTGCAGAAAATAAAAAGAAAGACATGGAAAAAAGTCTTCGTGGTATGAGGGGCAGCTATCCTGAACTCTATGCTTATCAAAGTGAAAGAAGTTATCATGGTGAAGTGTTCTACACTTATTATGCCTTGTGGGATGTCCTGATATTTATGATGCTGGGGATGGCTTTTTTTAAAAACGGTGTCTTTTTAGGAAATGCTCCCGTTAAAACTTACCTGTTCATGTTTATTATCGGATTGGGAGGCGGTTTGGTATTATCCTGGTTCAGGCTGCAGCCGATGATTGATTATAATTTCAATAATTACGAAATCACAAAGAATGTAAAATTTCAATCCTATGAAATATCAAGAACCCTCCGTGCTATCGGCATTT
>DASVAM010000320.1:0-3083 GCA_036376375.1 Chitinophagaceae bacterium | reverse complement strand
GAAAAACGGCAGCACTGATCTTTCAATTAACAACATCAGAAAGTCATCAATGGTTGTATTCGTTTTTTGAGACAATTTCTGTAACCGGACGATCGCGATTTTTTTTATCAGTCGTAGAGCGACCAGCGAAATAAGAATGATTGCGACAGCAATCAACCAATCTTTGACGCTATTACCACAATAGACTCTTTCCCAGAATGAATTCATAAGAATAAGATTAGTGATTTAAAAGCATTTTGTTGCAACCTGATACAGATATTAATTAAGGGCAATTAAAGTGCTTCAACCAAGAAGAGTCTTAAAAGGAGATTAGAGTTAAATTAGAATTTTGTTGGCCGACTTTTGATGGCAGGTAAAGGACCTGTGATAAAGACCATTATAAATTCTTTTGTGCTACTTCCTGGCTGGCATATTCATACACAACATGAGGTAGTGTTTTAATAATTGATTCTTCAAGAATAATTGATGAGGCCGTGGTAAACAGACCCATTCCCGGTCCGCTCCAGATATAATCCATTAGTGTGAGCTTCACCTCGCCGTCCACCGACAATTCAATATAATTTCCATAACATATTAACTTGAAGTGTATCATACCGGATGGCGGGACAACACACACGTTTGATTGCAGGTTACTAAAGACAAAATTTTGCCGGTTATTTTCGGGATTATATCCCCAGGAACGAATTTGTATAAGACCCTCTATAAGATCGATGGAGATAAAATATCCATTGCTTTCCTGGTCAATATGCGCCACAAACCCGAATTTACCCATCCCCTCATGTCTGACTTTCCCTTCCCAAATAAAGTTGTCCGATGGTTGATCAAAGTAAAATATTTCGTAGCCACTTTCCGAACTACAAGTCCAAACATTGTTTTCATTTTGAAAATTTGCCGTAGTATTTTTTAATAACCGAACCGGCGTACCAAAATCCTTCTGGAATATCTTGTTTGTGACCATTTCTTCCCATTTATAAAAACTTTTTAGCACTAACCGGCCGTACGAGTCAGTCGACAGTTCTTTCGGCGGCGGTAACACACGCAATGAATTAATCGCGCCATGTGTAAAAAAGAAATTATAGAGCAATAAATGTCTCCCATCCCATACTGTTCTGGCAGCATAATTTCCTTCGGGCAACAAAAAATCAGAATGGAAAGTCTTAAAAAGCCCTTTAAATTTATCACTTACCCAATAGCGGACCTTTACATCCTCCCTGATAGAACCAATGATGTAAAACCGCCCATTGAGCTCAAATATGCAGGGACATTCTACATCGTCATATACACCCGGATATATAAGACACTCCTGCAGTTCGTAATTATCTTTTTCCAACTTTAATAATCCAACGCATCCTCTGCGGGAGATTGGGCCAAAATTTTTTCTACCGCAAAAGAGAATGTATGAATCTTCTTCATTTTCAAAATAAAAAGGATCCCGAAAACTTAACCACCCTCTCGGGTTATCGTCGAGACATTCATAGAAGCCGCTCCTGATCTCAATTGGCAGGTTTGGCCCGGCAACTTTTTCCCATTTTATGAGATCATTCGACTGAGCCAATCCTATTTTAGAACTGATACCCTTATCAACACGTTGCAAGCCGGTGTAATACATAAAAAATTTATCCTGTTTTGAAAAAACATGCATCGTCCAAAGCATATCATCATCCCATTCGCCCGGATCACCGACAAAAACGGCATTTTTGGTTCGCCTCCAGGACAAACCATCTTTTGACACCGCGTGTGCTATATAATCATGATTGGGTATAATGAGATGGAATAAATGATATTCACCATTATGATAATAAACCGTGATATCACCGATCTCCCAATCGCTAAATCCTGCACCTGAATACATATTTCAAAATATTATAGCCAAAAAAATTTGTAAATCCAGATTCAATTAATTGTAAACTAAAGTGGATCAACCAAAATCCGGGCAAAGTTAATTCCTCTAAGGACTTTTTAATGTTGATTAATGACATTCTAATGTCAAAGGTGAGAACATTAAAATAATTTTGTGGAATGAGCGGTTTCTATATTCAACTATTCAGTCCGCACGGCCTTGTAAGATCTGTGAATCCTGAAATAGGAAAAGATAAAGATACCGGCGGCCAGGTCAAATATGTTTTGGAGTTGCTCCAATCACTTTCTGAAAATAAACAAGTACGCAAGGTTGATCTGTTTACGCGGCGTATTTCTGATAAACGCGTTGCATCTTGTTACGCCGAACCGATCGAAAAAATAAATGATAAGGCGAGGATTGTCAGGATCAGTTGCGGAGGTACAACATATCGGCGAAAGGAGAATTTATGGGACCATCTCGATGAGTTTGTCGATAAGACCATTCGCTTTATCGAAGAAGAAGATGATTACCCGGATGTGGTGCATGGCCATTACGCCGATGGGAATTACATTGCCCAGCAACTTTCTAAGGTGTACGGTATTCCTTTTTTTGCAACGGGTCATTCTCTCGGAAGAAATAAAAAGAAAATCCTGTTGGGCCAGGGTTATACGGAGGAAAAACTAAATACAACCTTTAAGATCGATCATCGTATTGATGTTGAAGAATCTATTTTGCGAAGTGCCGATTATGTTATTGCAAGCACTCATCATGAAATAGAGACGCAATATAAGATGTATGAAGCTGTTAATGAGGCGAGATTCATAGTAATGCCCCCGGGATTTAATAGTACTTCGTTTTATCCTTATTACAGATTAGACATGCCCTCTTTTAAAGTGTCGCTTGAACAGGAACAAGCGGTAAACAGGGTAAACCAGGAAATTGAAAGGTTTCTGTTTAACCCCGCAAAACCTTTGATAGTTTCAATTGGCAGAGCTGATAAAAGAAAAAATTTTGAAACGATCATCCAGGCATTCGGTGAAGACAAGGAATTGCAAACAATGGCAAACCTTGCCATCTTTGCAGGTGTTCGAAAAGACATTTCTAAAATGGCCGAAGAAGAGCAGGAAATACTTACAAATCTTTTGCTGTTGATGGATAAGTATGATCTCTATGGGAAGATGGCAATTCCAAAAAAGAATGATCCCCAACAGGAAGTTCCGGAAATATATCGGATGGCAGCCCG
>DASVAM010000318.1:0-7167 GCA_036376375.1 Chitinophagaceae bacterium | reverse complement strand
GGTCATTCGTGCGTCTATGGGAATTTTTGCAAGATCAGCTTTTGCTTTTTCCCAATAGGCAGTAAAATCAGCGGGCTTTGCAACAGTTGGAGCAATTTTCAGTGGTTCGAATGCAGCCGTGGCTAAACCGCGATACGTTTTGTTATTGATAGTGGTGGTGGCGATGCAGCGAAGAAAGCCCGGATCCTTCATTGAGCCGGCCTCGACCACAAGTGTACCATTTGCCAGCAACTGTGAATCCTTTTTGATCGGTTCCATTTTCTCCGGCCCGATCTCATATTTGACAAAAACATTTTTTAAGGCATTTCCATTTTGCAATACTGTAATAGTAAACTTAGCCTTCTCTCCGTTGGTATATGTCCAATCACTGTGATCCGGCGCCACGATCACTTTGACGAATTGTTCCGGTATTTGTGAATAACCGGCATGGAAAGAAAAAAGAAGACAAAGAAGAATTAAACCTCCTGCCAGTTTCTTGAACCTGATCGAAGACATAAAAAAACTTTTTAGAAATGTACGGAAACAAATTGGAAAAGCGGTGCCAAGCGCTTTAATATTTAACTTAGTAAGCCCTGGCTGGCTCCGGTAAATGATCTTGTATAGATGAAAAATCATTTTCATTTTATAAAATTAATAGTGGCAGCTTCTTTATGTTTTGAAGCTCTTACCGCATCATCACAAAAAAATGCCGGCAAAGAGCGGCTCCAATTGGCAGATGAGATTGAAAGATCGATGGTCACTGAACTACTGGATAAATGGTATCCGAAAAGCGTGGATAGATTGTATGGTGGATTTCTAACAACATTCACTTATAAGCTGGAACCAACAGGGGAACAGGATAAAATGATCGTTACACAAGCGCGACATGTGTGGTCCAATGCGTTGGCTTCACGTTTGTACCCCCGTGTTGACCATTATAAAAAATCGGCCGCATGGGGTTTTGGTTTTTTAAAAGATAAAATGTGGGATAAAGCCAATGGCGGTTTTTATACATTCGTTGACCGCAGGGGAAATGTAAAAGATAATTCAGAGAAAACTGCCTATGGAAATGCCTTCGGGATCTATGCATCGGCGGCATGGTACCGGGCTGCTGGTGATAAAGATGCATTGCAGTTAGCAAAGGATTGTTTTGCGTGGCTGGAAAAACATGCACATGATCCTGCGTTCAAAGGCTACTATCAGAATTTATTACCGGATGGTGAGCCAGCCAAACGTACAGCAGCCGATCCCTCTACGTCCACTGTTGGTTATAAAGATCAAAACAGTTCTATTCATTTGCTTGAAGCATTTACTGAATTATATACAGTATGGCCTGATGCATTGGTTCGTCAGCGGTTAGAAGAAATGTTGTTCCTGGTCCGTGACGTAATTACCACTAAGAAAGGCAGTCTTACACTTTTTCTGCAACCTGACTGGACACCCGTCTCATTCAGGGATTCATCAGAAGAAGTAATCCTGAAACACCGGTATCTTGACCATGTATCCTTTGGTCATGATGTTGAAACGGCTTACCTGATGCTGGAGGCCTCGCACGTGTTGGGCATTAAGAATGATCCTGTAACGATGAAGATCGCCAAACGAATGGTAGATCATGCGCTGCAAAATGGTTGGGATAAGATTAATGGTGGATTTTATGATGAGGGATATTATTTCAAAAACAAAAATGAGATCAGCATTATCAAAGACACCAAAAACTGGTGGGCGCAGGCGGAGGGATTAAATACATTATTACTGATGGCGGATCTTTTTCCTGATGATCCGATGAAGTATTTTGAAAAATTCAAAATGATGTGGAAGTATATACAAACTTATCTGATCGATCATGAATATGGGGATTGGTATGAGGAAGGTCTTGATAAGAGTCCTGCAAAGAGAACTGCCTTAAAAGGTCATACCTGGAAAGCGACTTATCATCAGCTGAGAGCACTATCGAATTGTGTGGAGAGGCTCCGCGATAAATAAATATAAATTGACTGTCCACTTATATCAGGTTTAATTGAACACACAAAGGACACAATAGACAAGGTAGACATAGATCCTGGTGAAAACCTATGTTTCTTTGTACCGCTGGTTGGTGAAAAGTTACGGTTGCTCAATCCCGACGGATATACTCAATAAAAATCCCTGATAATCCCTTTCGTCCTTACAAAAAGCCAACAGGTAAAAAAGATTTGGCACTATGGTCTGCCGGCACTTACTTTGCCGCTCAAAGTGCTTTGTCTATGACGTGAAAGGTGAACAGTGAAACGTCAATCAGGAATAATAATTTGACGTCTGACGTTTCACGTTTGACGAAGCATTAAATTACAGACACTAAATAAGACCGAATGGCAACAATTCTAAATATTCAAAACCTGGGCAAGACTTACGAGAGTGCGGGCCGTGAGCTGACGGTACTTGATGATATTAATTTTTCTGTAGAAGCTGGATCGACCATGGCGATCGTCGGTCCATCGGGTAGCGGCAAAACAACTTTGCTGGGTCTCGCAGCAGGACTGGACCGTTCAACCAGAGGTTCAGTGGAATTAAATAATGTAAAACTTGATCAGTTGAATGAGGATCAGCGGGCCAGCGTAAGAAATCAATATGTCGGTTTCATTTTTCAAAGTTTTCAGTTGATGCCTACTTTGACTGCGCTGGAGAATGTGATGGTGCCCCTGGAATTGCGGGGAGAAAAAAATATAAAACCAAGAGCCGTTGATCTGCTCAATAAAGTTGGGCTTGGCAACCGTGGCCATCATTATCCTGCACAACTGAGCGGTGGTGAACAACAGCGGGTTTCGATGGCAAGGGCCTTTATCAATAAGCCGCAAATTCTTTTTACCGATGAACCTACCGGTAATCTGGATGCGGAAACAAGTCGTGGTATTGTTGAATTGATTTTTAATCTAAACAAAGAAGCAGGTACTACATTGATAATGGTGACTCATGATCTTGAATTGGCAAATAAAACTGGAAGGATCATCAAATTGAAAGGTGGTCGCATTGTATCTGATGAACTTACAACTAATAACTAATGTTTTTTAAACCACGGAGACGCGGAGTTCACGAAGAAGCACGGAGAAATCTCTGTGGAACTTTGTGTCATTGTGCCTCCGTGGTTCATACCAATTTGAAATAAAACACTGTAATCAATAGATGAAGAAAGGTTTGAATTTTCCGTGGTTAATAAAGATGGCGTGGCGTGATAGCCGCCGCAACCGTTCACGGTTATTATTATTTGTTTCATCTATCATACTGGGCATTGCTGCCATGGTTGCTATTTATTCTCTGGGTAATAATATGCAGACCGAAGTGGACAAACAGGCTGCTTCTTTATTGGGCGCCGATATGATGATCGGAAGTGGTAAGGCGATCACTCCGGCCGTTCAAAAAATGGCTGATTCGCTTGGAGACAGAAGATCGGAACAACGGATGTTTCCGTCCATGATCTATTTTTCGAAAAGCAATAAAACAAGGTTGGTGCAGGTTCGTGCCTTGGGTGGCGACTTTCCTTATTATGGAGAATTGGAGACTGTACCAGCATCCGCAGGAAAAGCCTTTAGAAATGGCCAGGCTGCATTGGTGGATCAAACGATGATGCTGCAATATGCCGCAAGCGTTGGGGACACCATAAAGATCGGTAGCGTCAGTTTTGTTATAGCCGGTACATTGATCAATGCACCGGGACAGACGGGCTTATCAGCATCAGTGGCCCCACCGGTGTATATACCACTTCAATATTTAGAGCAAACCGGGTTGGCGCAAAAAGGAAGCCGGATCGTTACTCAGTTTTTCTTCAAGTGGGATAAGCCCGTAGATATAAAGCAACTTACAGACAAGCTTGAACCACGTTTTGATATTGAAGGGTTGAATTATGAAACGGTGGAAACGCAGAAGCAGAATACTGCGAGGTCCTTACAGGATCTTACTGAATTTCTTTCGCTGATCAGCTTTATTGCTTTGTTACTGGGATGTGTTGGTGTAGCCAGCGCCATTAATATTTATGTACGTGAAAAGATCAGGTCAGTTGCTATTCTGCGTTGTCTTGGAGCAAAAGGCTGGCAGGCTTTTTTGATTTACCTGATACAAATTGTTGTGGTGGGTTTTATTGGCTCCCTGGCGGGTGCTGCACTGGGAACGATCGTTCAACAATTCTTACCGATCGCCTTCAAAGATTTTTTACCGATAAAGATCACCGCTGATTTTTCATGGACAGCTATTGGGCAGGGTCTGGCATTGGGCGTTGTCATTTCTTTTCTTTTTGCCTTATCACCGCTGGTGTCTATTCGTAAGATCTCCCCATTAAATACACTGCGTTTGTCGTTTCAAAAATTCAGCTTATTTAAAGACCCGGTAAAATGGCTGGTGTACTTGCTGATCATTCTCTTCATTTTTGGATTTAGCTATTTACAGATAAAAGAGATACCGGAGTCGATCGCATTTTCATCCGTTATTGTGATCGCATTTTTGATACTGGTTGGAACGGCGGCATTACTGATGTGGACGGTGCGCCGGTTCTTCCCCTATTCATGGAGTTATTTATGGAGACAGGGACTCGCCAATTTATACAGACCCAATAATCAAACAACTATCCTGATAGTTGCAATCGGTTTGGGTACAGCGATCATCTGTACATTGTTTTCTATTCGTGCTATTTTGCTAAAACGTATCGAGCTCACGGCAAGAGACAATCGTTCTAATACTATTTTGTTTGATATACAACCGCAGCAAACCGATAGTGTGATCGCGTTGGCAAGACAATTTAATTTGCCGATTGAAGGCGCCGTTCCGATTGTGAACATGCGGCTGGAAAAAGTAAATAATATTACCGGTGAAACGTTGCGAAAGGATAGTACGATTAAGATGTGGAGAGGCACATTTGACCGTGAATACAGGGTTACCTTTCGTGATTCGACCACGAATTCAGAAAGAATAACAAAAGGAAAATGGTCGGGTAAAGTGGATGAGTCAGGTAAAATATTCATTTCACTCGATCAGAATTTTGCGGAGAACAACAGCATCAAGGTGGGAGATACAATGATCTTTAATGTGCAGGGTGCTCCGCTTACCACAATTGTTGGGAGTCTTCGTAAAGTGGATTGGGGTCGTGTGCAAACAAATTTCCTGGTGGTATTTCCAACCGGTGTGTTGGAAAAAGCGCCGCAGTTTCACGTATTGGTCACCCGTATTGATGGCAAAGATGTATCAGCCAGGTTTCAGCAACAACTGGTCCAACGATTTCCAAATGTTACGGTCATTGATCTGAGCGCCGTGTTGAATATAGTCAGCCAGGTCATAGATAAAGTAGGATTTGTTATACGTTTTATGGCCGCATTTTGCATCTTCACCGGTCTGATCGTATTGATCGCGTCTGTGCTCATCAGTAAATACCAGCGCATGCAGGAAAGTGTCCTGTTACGAACATTAGGCGCCAGCCGCAAACAAATATTTTATATCACCGCACTTGAATATTTTTTCCTGGGAGCGCTGGCCGCCGGTGTCGCTATCTTTTTGTCATTGGGAATGACATGGCTCATCGCAAAATTTGTTTTTGAAGCTGAATTCGCCACCGAGTGGTCGTGGTTGTTGATCGTTTTTGTATCGGTTTGTTTTCTGACGGTGTTTATTGGTTTGATCAACAGCCGGTCTGTGGTGACGAGACCGCCATTGGAGATTCTGAGAGAAGAGGTATAAAAATCTTTGATAATAAACCTTAGAATACACCGAGTGCACGGTGAAGCACGGAGATGATCTTTGTGAAACTTTGTGCCTTTGTGCCTCCGGGTTTCAATTTTTTTTACAACAATTTTTCCAAAACCCTCCAAACATTCTCCGCAACAATGCGGCTGCCTTCTTCATTCGGATGAATACCATCTGCCTGGTTCAGGTCAGGTTCACCACCGACGCCTTCTAAAAGGAATGGAATAAGGGTCATCTTGTTTTGGGCAGCAAGGTCCTTGTAAATATTCCGGAACTCGGCAGTATATGCTTGTCCCATGTTTGGTGGGATCTCCATACCGGCAAACACTAATTTGGTGTCCGGATATTTTGCTTTTACCATATCTATAATATCCTGCAGATTCTTTTTTGTTTCTGAGAGAGGAGTACCACGCAGTCCATCATTCGCACCGAGTTCGAGAACGAATATATCCATCGGTTGCTGCAAGATCCAGTCAATACGTGTCTTTCCGCCGGAAGAAGTTTCACCACTTACGCCTGCATTGACAACCTGGTAAGGCAGACCGAGTGAATCGATCTTTTTCTGAATAAGTGCAGGAAAAGCTTGTTCCGGACTCAATCCATAACCGGCCGTCAAACTATTGCCAAAAAAAACAATTGATTTCTTTTTTGTAGCGGTCGCGTTTTCATTTGGCGTATTAGTTTGCTTGCTGCCTGCAGAGTTTTGATTATCGGTACAGGCAGAAAACAGAATCATGAGACAGCCAATAAAAATTTTTCCTTTCTTCATATTGCAAATATAGAGTAACATGAAGGGTATAAGTTTTTTTAGTATGGCTATCGAAGATGAAAAGTAAGTGCGGTTTAAGAGGTAGCCAGCATCAATTGAACAGCATAAAGAATGATCCTTCTCATTTGGATTGAGAATGAGGGAGCCAAAATGAGTTGATATTGATTCCCTAAAAAGTTACAGAATTCCTGACCGCTTCTTCCGGAGTTCGGCCAATTTCATTACTGAACAATGTATGTTCACCAAAAATTTTACCATTATCATATTTGCTGATAACAATTTTCCTGGGAGTACCTTCAATGATCTTAGTAAGCGTACAGGGGTAAGCTATATTGTTACCAAAACAAACATAATAATCTCCGCCAACCTGTAATTCGGGTTCTGCCCTTTTTGAATAATGAACCGGAGTTATTTCTTTTTCAACTTTGATAATATGTTTTTCACTCATCATAACACGTCGTTTTCCCTATAAATTTACCGAAGTTTTTTGAGCCGTTATTGATGTTCATATATGAATTCCCTGAGGGTGCCGGATGCCGGGCGGAAGCTTGAAAAGCCATAATTATTTTTCGGAAAGCATATCCAACGCTTCCTGCAATTCTTCTTCATTCCCCGATAATACAAGAAGACGATCACCAGCGATCAACCGGTCGGATCCGGTTGGCTGAATATACTGTTCGTTTCTTTTTATTAAAGTGATATAGGTGGAAGAAGGA
>DASVAM010000350.1:0-2709 GCA_036376375.1 Chitinophagaceae bacterium | reverse complement strand
GGATACGGCTGGCAACGCAGATCGGTTCGCAATTGCAGGGTATTACCTACATTCTTGATGAACCCTCGATAGGGTTACATCAGCGGGATAATCACCGCTTGATCGATGCGTTGAAAAATCTTCGTGATATTGGCAATAGTGTATTGGTAGTGGAGCACGATAAGGATATTATGTTGTCGGCAGATCATTTGATTGATATTGGCCCTAAAGCAGGTTTTCATGGAGGAAAAATTGTTGCCCAGGGCATACCAGATGACATGCTGAAGCTCCATACCCTTACGGCCAGTTACCTGAATGGTCATCATAAAATTGAAGTACCAAAAGAACGAAGAAAAGGCAATGGAAAATTTATTGAATTGAAAGGGGCCAAAGGCAATAATCTCCGTGACCTGGATGTAAAATTTCCGTTGGGAAAATTTATTGTCGTTTCTGGTGTTAGCGGCAGTGGAAAATCAACATTGATCAATGAGACTCTCTATCCAATATTATCAACGCATGCTTATGGATCAAGGGTATCGCCGCTTGAATATAAAAACATAAAAGGACTTGAGCACATAGATAAAGTGATCGAGATAGATCAGTCGCCCATTGGCCGTACCCCAAGAAGCAACCCTGCCACTTATTGCGGCTTTTTTACTGATATAAGAACTTTGTTTGCCTCGATCCCTGAAGCTAAAATTCGGGGATATAATGCCGGCCGTTTTTCATTTAATGTAAAAAGCGGCCGTTGCGATGTTTGTGAGGGCGGAGGCATGCGGGTGATCGAAATGAATTTTTTGCCGGATGTGTATGTCCATTGCGAAAAGTGTAATGGGAAAAGGTATAACAGGGAAACGTTAGAGATCCGCTATAAAGGAAAATCGATTGCTGACGTGCTCGATATGACCGTAGAAGAAGCAGTGGAATTTTTTCAGCATATACCGTATATTTATCGTAAGATAAAAGTGCTGGAGGAAGTAGGCCTTGGCTACATCACACTTGGACAAAGTGCAGTGACCTTAAGCGGGGGCGAAGCACAACGGGTGAAACTTTCTACGGAGCTCGGAAAAAAAGATACCGGGAAGACTTTTTACATACTTGATGAGCCGACAACGGGTTTGCATTTTGAGGACATTCAACATTTACTTTCTGTGCTTAACAAATTAGTTGATCGTGGTAATACGGTTCTTGTTATTGAGCACAACATGGATGTAATAAAAGTCGCCGATCATATCATCGATCTTGGGCCCGAAGGTGGTGATGCAGGAGGTAAGATCTTGTTTGAAGGCACACCGGAGGGTCTTATAAATTGTAAGGAAAGTTATACTGCCGGATTTCTTTTACAAGAATTAAAATAACAACTATGAGCGTAGATCACCTTAGCGGTTTGCCCGAATGGGACGATAATGAGTTTAAGGACGAAGATGAGGAAGGAGAGGAATGGAAACCCAATCCCACCAGAGACGCCTGTAAGGACCTCTATAAGCAATGGGGACAGGTGATGATTGTCTTAAACGGAGCACTTGATTCCATGAAAATTGAGCAAAAGGAGGATGGATTTTCACCCGAGCACTGGGAAGATTATAAAGGAATGGTACTGGGCGATGCTTTTCAGGTGGCCGTAAAACTTAAAAGTTCCGAAGTTGGTTTGTACACCGTCAGGATGGAAAATGCATCAATCATCAGAAAGAATGCGCAGTTTATAAAATCTTCCATGCTCACAATGATGGCCGAAGAAGTGATTGAAAAAGAATATGGGAAGATCATACGTGATGAGATCGATAAGTTCCGGGAATTGTTTAAAAAATGGGTTAGCACTTTTCAAAAAGATGAATATGAAGACGAGTGGGGTTTATTTATTTAAAATAGAAGCCGGGGCTTTTTGGGGGAGTTTTTTGAGATGATAAATGCAGAAAAGTTACGAGTGTCCAATAAGGATGGCAGCAGGTGTTCAATAAAATTTTAATACATACAATGAGAGTAACAAATAGAGAACGGATCAGGTTTTAGTCAACCAGGGTATTGTATTTTAAAGAGCCCGCTGCCCTTATTGGAACTGCCTTGAATATTGTAAAGAACTATTTGATCGTGATCTGCCCGGATTCACTCATTTCGTCATTCTTAAAAACCTGGTAAGTATAAGATCCTTTTTCCAGGCCATTGATCTTCTTATGCTCCTTTTCATTCATCTTATAATGCACCGTGATCGTTCCTTCTGAATCAAACATAAAAAAATCAACCCTGGCAGATTCGACGTTTTTGACATGCATTACGTTTTTTAATAAATCAGGATAAATCTTTACCTCTCTTTCTTTTTTTGATGGCTTTGGGTTTTTGCGTTCAACCGTGCTTATGTTTTTATTTACTGTGCATGACTGGGCCACACCCAGTAAGAAGGCCATGCCAAGCAGAAATGATGAATTTTTTAAATGGGATCGGGTAGAGTTTGTTTTCATATAGGTTCGGATAGGTGACGGATTAATAGTAGATTGGACATCGCAACTGTCGCAATGCTCTTTTGTTCGGCGAATTATCTCCATTCAACCTCCAACCGAAACGTAAAATAGTAGAAAAGTAAGAATCCATCTCTTTTGAATCGCCGCGTTGTCTGCCAATAGTGGGCCTTGTGATGTTTCTGAAAGGCTCCCGGTTATGCAGCTGGTAGGCGATGGGCACATCTGCCGGAGCCAGGTATTGAGAAAAATAGATAGGATCAATATATTTTGTACT
>DASVAM010000303.1:0-4352 GCA_036376375.1 Chitinophagaceae bacterium | reverse complement strand
TTTCCGTTAACAGGAATTTGCTTTATTAATTTTCCTGCAAGGTCATACATTTTGATGATCGTTATCCGCTGAAAATTTTCTCCCAAAGCAATGTTCATCACATCCTTTGCAGGATTAGGATAAACAAGTATGGAGCTTGTCTGCGATTCTCCTGCCGGGATTGATCTTCCTGCCGCTGTTTGTGGCTCGCAACTACCGATACAGTCACCATGTGCCAGGTGATCAGGAACATCTCTCTTGCCAATTGAGATCACATTCTTGTTCTTATGGCAAACTCTAATTTTATTTGGAATAGAGATAAGAATATCTTTCTCATTGCTTGTAAAATAGCCATCACTTACAGTAACCTTAAGGGTATAGCTGGTTTTAGAAAAATCAATTGCAGATGGATTCACTATTGACAGTTTTCCTGTTGATGGGTCCAGGGCAAATATTCCTGTAGCATTGCCGTTTGTTATTTTCCAGTTTTGAAAAACTGTCGAATTAGGGAAAGCAATATCATCAGCATCCGTGGCGGCCACTGTTCCCAACTGATTACAGATCCCTGCGTCGATCGGAAAACCAGATGAGTTTATTACAGGGGCTACTCCACAATTGGGTCCGAGGATCTCCGGTGCAATAATTGACCGGTTCGACGTAGTGATAAGTATCTTATCGAGCCTTGCTCCAACTTCTCTATATGTAATCGTGAATGTATGTGGTCCCGGAGCAAGATCTGCAATGGTCATTCTTCCCCATTGCCAGTTTGTTGAAGTAAGACCATTTGCACTTACAAAAGTCCCGTTATCCACCTTTACCCAATAACTATCCTCAGTCGGGCTTGGACCAATTGCTCTTCCAAGAAAATTATACCTGCCTGCAACTTCTACATTGAATGGAATGACAACCTGGTTCGCGGCTGTATTTGCGGGTGCACTACCGGTGCTGTTGGTAATTCCGGGTTTAATCTGAACATAAGCTCCTTTAGATGCAAGAGGATCCTGCAGTACATTCCAGTTGGAACCAACGGTACCGCATTCTGTTTCCAGCCATATTTTAACACTGCTTGCTTCGTCCGGGAAAACCGGATTGCCGGTTCCCCACCAGCTATACCAACGCTGGTAATTCATATCTCCATATGGGTGTACAGTCACATCCGTATTTACAGTGGTGTTTCCTTTCAGAAATTTTTCTACAAAAGCTTCTATTGCGGGGCGCTGACTGGTTGGAATTGCGCAGTGGCCGTGTCCTCCATCTATATAAAAACCAAACCTGTCACCGACACCAAATTGTTTCCAAACTTCATGTGCTGCTCTTGCAGATACATAGCAGGACGGATTTGATAGCCAAAAAAAGTCAGTGTTGCCTGTTACAAGCAATGCTCTGGGAGCGATCATTGCCATTAACTCATGATGATCATGCGGAAGCTTTGAAACATTTAATCCGGCATACTGAGCCATATCATCTTTGAACCACCTGTAATCTGTTGCACCCAGTTTTTCTACGTCACCACCAAATTCTGAAACACGCCATGCAGGTGCACCTCCGCCGCCGGATTCCTGTGCAATCGTTAATGCAATGCGTTCATCAAATGCGCCGGCAAACAATGCCATTTTTCCAGCGTAAGAACAGCCGGTTACGCCGATATGTGTAAGGTCAATTGGCAGACTTGCCTGCACGAGTTCGAGGCCATCTATTATACGGCTTACTCCCCATGCCCATGCACTATACTGTCCTGTACTAGAGAGGTTTTGATCAGGATATAATTGAAAATAGGGATTCGTTAATTGAGGATTGCCATAGGTCGTTACCTGGTTATGGCTAAAGGTGATCCTTGCAATATTCCGGCTTGAAAAAATGTCAGCGGGGATGCTACCATTTTGGCTGTTCATTCCAATAACCGCAGCAAATGGCCCGGTACCTGATGGAAGGGTGACATTGGAATTTAGTGTAAGTGTTTTTCCATTTACCGTTATTATTACTCTAAGTACACCTGTGAGTGGATTTGCATTGGGCAACCATTGTGCCGTAATATCTGCGGGCCGGGTTGGCTTAAGACCAATTTCATAATGTTCGATCTCCGCTCTTATTTCATTGCGACGTTTTTTCCAATCGCTGAAACTTAATGATCGGCCGCTTCCATCAGACCACATAAATGGATCTGTCAAAGGATCGATCACTGGTGCCTGGCTCAACGTCGGCAGGGGTGGTGCCGGGAATGCTGCACCTGTGTTTTCCGCATTGTACACGAGTGGAGGGGTCTGCGCCAATAACCCAAGAGAAATGAAGTTTAAAGCAGCGGCAACAATCGTAAATCTTTTTTTCATTTTTTTCATTTTTACCTGGTTACAAATTGTTTTAAGGGAGTTGATGTTGCTGAGAATTGTTTATGGCCCGGCGCAATATCTTGTGTATGCCATATTCATAAGTTATCTTTTTTAGAGTTATGCAGTCCGGTCGGCCGGGTTGAGGTCCAGTTAACCCTGTAAATTTTTTTAATAACCGGCGGCTGAGTATTTTTAAAGCGTCAAACATTTTGCAACCGGTTGTATTTTTAGTATGGAAATTTACTTAATTTAATGTCGTAACTAATTGTAATTAAAGCTATACAACCGATTGCAAAAATTGATAATCGACAATTTTATCTCTTACATGATAATATTGTCCTTCTTAAAGATTGCTTATGTATGAGAAGAAAATTCCTTTTAAGAAACGAAGTGGTGTGGATGTTACTTTTTATGTGATCGAGGGAAAATGGAAGAGAGACATCATCCTATGTCTGGAAAATGGCATCAAGCGACCGATCGAGTTGCAAAAGCATCTTGCTGAGTCAAACGCAAATGCCCGGGTATTAAATCAACAATTAAAAGAACTGGAGAAATATGGAATCATTTATAAAAAGATCTACCCATCCGTTCCTCCCAAAGTAGAATATTTTTTAACTGAAATTGGAAAAGACCTGATCCCTCTATTTAAAGTCATGGAGGATTGGGGAAACAAATACAGCAACATTCACACAAATCTTGACTCGCCGGCCGATAGCAATGGAATTGATCTGAATGCATCGGGGAAATAAAAAAGCATCCCGTTGTGGAATGCTTTTAAAAAATATTAAAATAGAAATTATTTAGCCAGCTTATTAATTCTTTTTGCCAACTTACTTTTTAAATGGGCAGCTGTGTTTTTATGAATGATACCTTTCTTCGCTAATTTATCGATCATTGCTACGGTAGTCGGCAATTTTTCACTTGCTTCTTTTTGATCTTTTATTTCACGAAGATCACGAACCGCATTGCGGGTTGTTTTGCCATAATACCTGTTTCTGGTGCGGCGTTTTTCAGCCTGGCGTGCATCTTTCTTTGTTGCTTTATGATTTGCCATTTACTCTTTTTTTGGAGGATAGCCCGTCCAAACGGACCACCCAATAACTATTATATAAAAACCGGTTTCAGCCGGGCGGCAAAGGTAGGGTTGCGTGCCGTAAATACCAAAAGACAAATAAGAAATTGAGGTTAAGGTTGAGGTTAAGGTTGAGAGAGAAGGGCTGAGGTTGAGGTTGTCGATGGCTATTGGCTGCGCGACGATTGCTGCCCAGGGTTTTGCAGCCGGTTCAATAATACCCTAAAACATTCAAAATGACAGCATATTCGGTTTTTTTGGCTGATATTTGTCGCCTCAACCCTAACCCTTCTCCATAAAATGGAGAAGGGAAATTAAGAAACGAGGACTTTGTAATGAAAGACTTCCAGTATATCACCAGTCAACACCCGGCATTTGTAGAAAATTTATACCAGGATTTTGTGAAAGATCCGTCAAGTGTAGATCCGGAATTCAGAAAATTTTTTGAAGGATTTGATTTTGCTATTTCAAGTGGCAGACCTGCAACAAACGGGAACGGCACCGCCGCAAAAGAAATACCGCCAGTTGCGACAGACAGCGGAATTGACTGGAAACGGGAACTTGGTGTGTATCGAATGATCCTTGGGTATCGCAATAAAGGTCATTTAATCGCTAACACTAATCCAATTCGTAAACGAAGAGATCGTGGTGCAAATTTGAATCTTGAATTCTTTGGTTTTACCGAAACCGACCTTGAAAAAACTTTTTATGCCGGCAGTTTGATCGGACTTGGCGCAGCTACTTTAAAAAATATCGTAAAACATCTTGAAAAATGCTATGCTAATCATGTCGGCATTGAATTCAAATACATCAGTAAACAGGAAAAGATAGATTGGCTGACAACTGAGATGGAGAAAAATTTCCATCAAAAGCTTTCGTTGGATAAACGTAAACGTATTTTGGAGAAATTGAATCAGGGGGTAATGTTTGAAAAATTCCTGCACACAAAATATGTTGGTCAAAAAAGATTTTCA
>DASVAM010000283.1:0-2481 GCA_036376375.1 Chitinophagaceae bacterium | reverse complement strand
AGTTCAGGTAAACTTTCATCTGGGCTGAATCACCCATGGTGATATTCATTGAATCCAGCACATTGACCGCTTCCTTATACCTGCCTGCTTCCTCCAATGCCAGAACGAGATTATATTTAAATAGTGTGTCTGTCGGATGTTTTTTTATTGAATCGCGAAGGCTCAGGAGCAACCGGTTCAAACTATCCTGCGTCTGTTGACTACCGGAAACCTGACCGTTATTATTACTGCAGGCTGATATAATAGTGATAAGGGAGAAAAGGACTAAAAGATTTTTCATAAAACATTTAGGTGATATGACAAAAGTCTGACATTTGCAGGGGTTTCCGAAAATAGTTTTGCTAAAATTTTTTAACTGATGCACTATATGAAATTTTTGGCCGTTGGATTTTTTATAGGCCTGACCTTCCTTATCTGTCTCTCCTTTACAAAAAAGTACACAGGTAGTGATCAATACAACAACATTCCACATAGGGTAGATACGCTGCAATATCCCAGTGAAACAAACTTGCAGAACGTTCAGCAGCTTACGTTTGGTGGCGATAACGCCGAAGCATATTTCAGTTTTGACAGCAAATGGATCATCTTTCAACGTACACAGCCAAAAGATGGTGTGATGTGCGACCAGATCTTTATCGGTAAAGTGCCAAAACAAGGAGAGGCATTTACATATAAAATGGTGAGTACCGGAAAAGGAAGAACAACCTGCGGCGCATTTTTAAAAGACGGTAAACATATAGTTTATGCTTCGACCCACATGGGCGCCGATTCATGCCCGCCTGTTCCTGATAGAAGGAAATATGGTAATAAATATATCTGGCCTTTGTATGACAGCTATGATATTTTTATGGCTGACCTGGATGGTAAAATCGTAAAGCAACTAACGAACAGCAAAGGTTATGATGCAGAAGCAACTATTTCACCGGATGGAAAGCAGATGCTATATACAAGCGATAAAGATGGTGACATTGACCTCTATATGATGGATCTGAAAAGCGGAAAAGAAAAAAGAATGACCAATACCCTTGGATATGATGGGGGAGCATGGTTTAGCCCGGATGGGAAAAAAATAATCTGGAGAGCAAGCCGCCCAAAAACAGAAGCGGAAATAAAAGAGTATAAAGATCTTCTTGCTGAGAACCTGGTGATGCCAACAAATATGGAAGTGTTTGTTGCTAATGCGGATGGGACCAATGCGATACAGATCACAAAATTCGGCCAGGCAAACTGGGCGCCTTATTTTATGCCCGATAGCAAGCGGATCATCTTTGCCAGTAATCATGAATACAAGAGAGGATTTCCTTTTAATTTATACACGATCAATGGTGATGGATCAGGATTGAAAAAAATAAGTCATGATAATGGCTTTGATGCATTCCCCATGTTCAGTCCTGATGGCAAAAAAATAATTTTCTGCAGCAACAGGAATAATGGCGGCACAAGGGATACCAATGTATTTATTGCGGATTGGGCTGAATAGCTGACTCATATCATATTTTTTTGGCGGCATATCCTGTAAATTCGACGTGGAGCAGATGCTGTACAGCTTTACAGCTTTAGGATATGAGACGTGTCATTTATTCCTGCCTGATTTTTTCATTTATATTTCTTCAATGTAAGAAGGACAAGGGACCAATTTCTGATTATCCGCCAAATCCGTATAGCCATAATTTGGTTGCAGGGGCTTCAGCAAAAGAGTTTTTAAGCGGAACGAACTTTACATCCCTGAGAATCGAGATACAGTATATGCCCGGCTTTCAACCCGATCCTGTTTCAATTAATTTGTTGGTTGAAATGCTCAACAAAAGGTTGAATAAGCCGTCAGGCATTTTTGTCGAACTCAAAGAGATTGCACCAACGTTGAAAACAATCTTCAGCGAGGAAGATATTTGGAACATTGAATCTCAAAACAGGACTGTTTTCACTAATGGTAGTCAATTAGGGGCTTATATACTTATCATCAGTGGCTCCTATTACAGTGGTAGCGCTTTGGCATTAGCATACAAAAACACATCAGTATGTTTGTTTGGTGAATCCATCAAATACTTTTCAATCGGTATTACAGACAACGCAAAATCAAAAATAATAGCCATGTTGCTTGAACACGAGTTCGGTCATTTGTTTGGTTTGGTTGATATGGGAACAGTAATGCAGGTCGATCACATTGATACCAAAAATGGGAATCATTGTGAGAGTAACACATGCCTTATGCATCATACCTATGAAGCGAATACACGGAATTTTGTACGGGGTTTTGTTGATATTCCTTCCTTCGATGCAAATTGTTTGGCAGATATGCATGCCAATGGAGGCAAATAGCGTTTGCAGTTCAATGTTTATTTTAGCGAACACTTTTGAAAATATTCAAGGTTAGTTGAAATCATTTAACTTCGAATTTCAAACCAAAACGCCAACTATATGTATAATGGACTGCTTCACCTTCACAATGTTCTTCGCTGGATAATTTTGATCTTGTTGCTT
>DASVAM010000279.1:0-13732 GCA_036376375.1 Chitinophagaceae bacterium | reverse complement strand
ATACTCTTTTATGGAAACAGCGGACCATGCAGAAGCCATATAGATCCTTGCACCATCCAGGTGTAGTTTGATGTTCTTGTTCCGGCAATATTCACTTATCTTTTTGATTTCATCCAGGGGAACCAGGCGGCCATCTGTTCTTCGAACCGGGTTTTCAATTGAAACGCAGCCAATGCCACTTTTAAATACTTCTTCTTTGTCCAGATTTTCAATAGCCTGTTTTAGCTCGTCGGCAGTAAAGTAGGTTTGGTTTTTAGCCAGCGGCATTAAGCGCTTATTAAATACCGATTGTGCAGCATCGGCTTCATCCCGGTACACATGGCTTGTATCCTGCACAAAGACTTTTGTATTCTCACCACTCAGGACTGCAATTGCGAATTGGTTTGCCATTGTGCCGGTTGGCATATATATCGCTTTTTCTTTACCAGTGATGGCTTCAAATTTCTTTTCCAGCTCCGCCACTGCGCCTCCAGATCCGTACCGATCGATCCTGATTTGACTCTTTGCATCTGCAATTTGCAATTGCTCCCAATAAGCTGCGCCATCAAATTGTTCACCATCTCCGGCAAATTTCACGATGGGCTCTTTTGCCGGTGCCGAAAACCGGTTTGCATCATTTGCTAATGCGGGGAAAGCAGGTAATACGCCGGGCAAAAGAGTGAGACCGGATGTCTTTAAAAAATATCTCCTGTTGACTGGCATAATAAGGGATTTATACTGACCAAATTACGAAGATTAGATGATGAACTGTATTTCACGTACCCCAAGAAGCCGCAGTTTTGTTCGTAAACTTACTTTTGAAGATTGAGTACTAGTTGGTATTGCAAAACGAATGGAAAATAGATTGATTTGTATTTAATTCTACCACCATGCAACTAATGATGTACCTCGGAAACGATCACATTGAATCAGTCAAACTCGACCCTGAAAGGGTTTCCAAGCCGGGCTATCTCGGTACTTTTAAAAGACATCTTAAGGTTAAATATAAAGAACTGATAAGCGAATTTGGATCACCTGCAGATTTTATTATTGTGGGTGAAATGAAGCAAGCTTATTCCGAAACCATTAATAAGGTAATTAAAGACGATGAGTAAAATAGTTATCATACGTTTCTGCTAATCCATGAACCAACACCCAGTGTTGAAAAGCCTTCTGCCCAGAATAGAAGGCTTATTTTTTTTACAAAACAAAAAACCCGCCAACGGCGGGCCTTTTGTTGTCAAGGTGGGGGATATTATTTTCTGAAAATCATCGATCATACTTTCGCACGTTCACATCTTCCTCGGCTTCGGTTCCACGACATTCGTCGGAACAGGCAGGATGCCAAGCGATCAAACTCTGGCAAATTGCGATCTTATTACATTCAATGCACCACCGGCTTTGAACCACTCGATCTGTTGTTCATTGTACGTATGATTTACCATGATCGAATCACTGGAGCCATCTTTATGATTCAAAACAACGGTTAAAGGGACGCCCGGCGCAAAGCTTGTGAGACCATTGATGTCAATATTATCATCTTCCCGCACTTTATCATAATCTTCTTTATTGGCAAATGTGAGCGCCAGCATTCCCTGCTTTTTCAAATTCGTTTCATGAATTCTTGCAAAACTCCTTACAAGAATTGCACGAACACCCAAATGACGAGGTTCCATTGCTGCATGTTCCCTTGAAGAACCTTCTCCATAGTTCTCATCGCCAACAACTATGCTTCCAATATTGGCCGTTTTATAGGCTCTTGCAGTGGCAGGCACAGGTCCGTATTCACCTGTCAATTGATTTTTTACTGAATCAGTCTTTTCATTATAAAAATTGATGGCACCTATCAGCATGTTGTTAGAGATATTATCAAGGTGTCCGCGGAACTTTAACCAGGGCCCTGCCATACTGATATGGTCCGTGGTACATTTCCCTTTTGCCTTGATCAACAGCTTTAATCCTTTCAAATCGATTCCTTCCCATGGTTTGAAAGCTTCTAATAATTGTAAACGTTTTGAATCAGGGGCTACTTTCACCTGGATGCCACTTCCGTCTTCTGCTGGCGCCTGGAAGCCTGCATCTTCAACATCAAATCCTCCTGGAGGAAGCTCGTATCCCGTCGGCTCTTTTAATAAAACTGCATTTCCGCCACTATCGGTCAATGTATCCGTTAATGGGTTAAACGCAATCGTACCAGCCATCGCCAAAGCGGTTACAATTTCAGGAGAGGCCACAAATGCATGGGTTGACGCAAGTCCGTCATTTCTTTTTGCAAAATTTCTATTGAAAGAAGTAATGATCGTGTTCTTCCTGTTTGGATCATCAATATGTCTTGCCCATTGACCAATGCAGGGGCCGCAGGCATTGGCCAGCACCACGCCGCCGGCATCTTCAAATTCTTTGATGAAGCCGTCCCGTTCAATTGTAAATCTTACCAGTTCACTTCCCGGCGTTATAGTAAATTCAGATTTTGTCTTTATTCCCTTGCTCACAGCATCCTTTACTATAGAAGCGCTGCGACTAATGTCTTCATAAGAAGAGTTGGTGCAACTGCCGATCAATGCCACTTCCAACTTTGCGGGCCAGCCATTTTTCTCAACTGCTTCCTTCATTTTTGAAATTGGCGTTGCCAGGTCCGGAGTAAATGGCCCGTTAATATAGGGTTCCAACGTGTCGAGATTCAATTCAAGGACCTGGTCATAATATTTTTTTGGATTGTCAATCACCTCATCATCCGGGCGAAGATGTTCCCTTATAGAATCCGCCATTGCCGCCACTTCTTCACGTCCGGTGGCTTTTAAATAGCCACTCATTTTTTCATCATAGGCAAACAATGAACAGGTGGCGCCAATTTCCGCTCCCATATTACACACCGTTCCTTTGCCGGTTGCACTCATACTATCAGCGCCGGGACCAAAGTATTCAACAATTGCTCCTGTGCCTCCTTTAACGGTTAATTGACCGGCAACCCAAAGAATAACATCTTTTGCTGATGTCCAGCCACTCATTTTACCAGTGAGCTTAACACCAATTAATTTTGGCATTTTTAATTCCCATGGCAAGCCCGCCATTACATCCACAGCATCTGCGCCACCCACGCCAATCGCTATCATTCCAAGTCCACCGGCATTTGGCGTATGACTATCCGTACCGATCATCATACCCCCGGGGAACGCGTAGTTTTCGAGCACAACCTGGTGAATGATCCCCGCACCCGGTTTCCAAAAGCCAATACCATATTTATTGGAAATAGAGGAAAGGAAATCATAAACCTCCCGGTTTGTTTCTATTGCTAATTGAAGATCTTTCTTGGCACCAACTTTTGCCTGGATCAAATGATCACAATGCACTGTTGAAGGAACAGCGACTTTGCTACGTCCGCAAGTCATAAACTGGAGTAACGCCATTTGGGCGGTGGCATCCTGCATAGCAACACGGTCAGGAGCAAAATCTACATAATCTTTACCCCTGTTATAAGGGGCAGCAGGCAACGACCCGGATAAATGTGAATATAAAATCTTCTCTGAGAGTGTTAATGGCTTGCCAACTAATTTTCTGGCCGCTTCGACTTTTGAAGGAAGTTCTGAATAGATTTTCTTAATGAGATCAAGATCAAAGACCATGTTGAGGAATTTTAGATTGCAGATTTTAGATTGCAGATTAAGAAAACAGCCTTAAAAAATCTAAAATCTGCCATCTAAAATCTAAAATATGTATGGGTTGCGAAAGTACGAAAAACACCTATGTTGATAACAGGTAATTGGACGATTTGTTTGAAAATTCTAATTTAGCAAACATGAACAAATTTAAAAGTTTCGTGGAATGGAACGCCTTTGGCGTGTGCACGGCCATAGGAGAGAGACTTGGAATTGCAACCAGCAAGATCCGGCAGTTTTTTATCTACGCTTCTATACTTACATTGGGATCACCTATTATTATTTACATGGTGCTGGCCTTTTGGAGAAATATCAGGAGATATATTTGGGCGGCTAAGAGAAACCCGTGGTATTATCTATAATCTGCAACTTCTAAAAAAAGAGCCGGATGCAGATCCGGCTATATTCTTATTGCTTGTATTGTCAGCTTTTAACTCTTCTTTTACCCGTATATGCTCTAAAACTTACATCATCACCGTCAAGGTAAACTATTATTGTCGCCTGGTCGAATTCAGAAAATGAGAAAGACGAGCTTTTGCCTTTATACTTGAGAGTACCGCTAAGTTCTGTTAAAATGCCATTGTCATAATTCTTGTTAGTGAACTTAAGATCATACCCTTTTTCCCTGGCCTTGCCAATCATCGATTGCAAGTCTTCTGGTTTATCGGTATTTTTTATGATCAGCTTTAAATTCTCATCGCCTATTACGTATAGTGGATAGCCAACGACCGCCACTTCTTCCAGTTCCGGGCCGACCGCTAATGTTGAAGTTAATGGTTTCCCAACGACAGCTACTTCATTTAGGTCAGACGAAGAAGATACTGCTCTTGATGATAATGGAATTTCTGCTGGTTCGGCAAGGGACACAACCGGATAAACACCTGTTGCCGCAGTTCCGGCTTTAATTATTTTACCAAATTTTTTTTCAAAAGCCTGCCTTTCTTTTTCATTGGTCAGATCATATTCTTCAACTGTACCATTTCTCATATGCATCACGGCTTTTTTATCGGTTATTTCAAAATCGTCTGCTATCGTTGCGTTGACCACATTCACTTCATTTACTGTGGTTGCTACTTTTACACCCTGTGCCACATTTGCTTCGCTGGCGACAGTTGTGGCAAGTGCAACTTCATTAACGCCACAGCGTTCTTCAAAAGCTTTTTTCTCATCTTTTATTGATAGCGTATATACTTCTGTTTTTCCGTTTTTTAAAGTAACGGTTGCAATATTGTCTTTGACAGTTACTTTAGTGATGTCGGGATTATTTGCCTTGATCTTTTCTTGTATGATCGCTGCGGACGGGGATAATATCTCCCCATAAAGATTTTCATAATAGTCGTCCTTTGCTTTCCATTCGGTAAGTAATACACGGTTCACTTCTTTTTTGTCTTTATTTTTTACCACCACCATGCAATTACCATTGTTGTCTTTGATATCAATGTAATACCCTTTACTATTAAGGATCTTCACATCGGGGACTGTATCCGTCAGGACAATCGGTGGCATATTTGTCGATACAACCGGTGAATCTTTAAACGATCTTCTGAAGGCAAGAAGAATGATAGCAAGTACGGGGACAAGGAATAAGAACCTGCCCACTTGTCTTTTTGTGCTTTTTGTTTTGTTCATCATGACTATACGTTTTTTTAATGAAGAAAAATTGAATTGGGTCGCTATACTATATTCGTTGTTGCCGATCACTTTCAGCAACAGATACTGGTAATGTTTTTTATCGATCCCGTTTTCCACTACTTTATTATCTGCAATGAATTCAAGATTCTGACGGATGGATCGTCTTAATAACCACGCAAAAGGATTGTACCAATTAATGATGCACAGGATCTCTGCCCACATGATATCAATGGTATGCTTTTGCTTCACGTGTACAAATTCATGCGTCACTATTTCCTGCAATTCATTTTCAGTATGAAGACGGGCATTAATAAAAATGGAGTTGCCAAAAGAAAATGGAATAATATTATCGTCAACCTGGTAAATTTTCACCTCATCTTCTGAGATCAGTTTGGCTTTTCTTCGAATACGGAGAAATGAAAAATAAGAAATAGCAAAACGGACCAATAGTATACAAGCTACCATTGTCAATCCCAACGCTGTGAGATCCCATTTGTCATAACCAGCCCATACCGGTACAGGGCAATGGGATGCCTCTTCTAATGCAACTGTATATTGATGAACAGAAGGGATGATCTGTATAAAATTGTTTGAGCTGTCTCCTTCAAATAAAAACGAAATATTAATGAAAGGTATATAGAACGATAATAAAGTATAGGCAAGCAAATACCAGCGATTGGGATTATAAAATGTTAGTCTGCGCAAAACGAACTGATAAAATAGCCATACAACAGCAAGGCTGATCGACAATTTTACCAGGTATTGAATCAGTAATGACATAAGAAATTATTTTGCTAATTAATAGTTTTTAAAAGCGTTGCTTGTTTATCCCACAACCGGATATTACCGGAATCAAACTCACTGTGACTATATTCCACAAACCATCTGAGGTAAAAATTATTTTTCTTAAGCATGGTCATTGCCCTTTCTCGATCATGTTAATAATTTCTTTCAATTCTTTGGCGGAGAGCTTTTTCTGCTCCACGAAAAAATTCACTAGCTCTTTGTAAGAGTTGTCAAAATATTCTTTGACTACTTTACCCATGAATTTCTTTTTGTACTCTTCTTCACTTATCGAGGGCTTGTACAAATAGGCATTTCCCACAAGACGGCTTTGTAAGTAACCCTTGCGTTCAAGGTTCTTGATTATAGAAGCTACGGTGGTGTAGGGTATAGCCTCATCAAGATGGTCCATAAATGCCTTTACATTTCCTTCGCCGGTTCTCCAAACGGCTTGCATGGTTTCTTCTTCCACATGTGTAAGTGGTTCCATATCTACGAAATTTTCGTAAATCTACGAAAATTTCGTAACGAACCAAATTTATTTTTTGATTTTGGAAATATTAACAAATCAGAGGCTCGACAAATTATTCTTCGTTTGAATAGATCACCGTAGTATTTCCTTCAAACAGATCATGAATGGATAATTCTTCCTTTAAACCGATCGATCTTAACTCTTCTGCAAAATTCTTCCGGCTGATAATGGCTGCTTTGTTTTCCTTTAAATAGATTTTTAAAGAGTCAAGATTTTTAAAAACAGGAACTCTTTTTGGCAGATAATAAGTGTAAGATGGATGGAAGATCTGGTAGGAGACAATATTTTCATATTGCCTCACTTTTGCAATTGACATCGACATAGGATTTTGCTTATAGATAGCAGGGTACAGCCAACTAAACAGCAGTAGATGAAACAAGGAATATAAAATAAAAGTACTGATCACCGCTTTTCTGAAATTCTTTTTAACCATAAAATAAAAGGCGATGACCGCCGCCGCGGTAAGCACTAAAAGAAATGCAGCCAGGTTTTCCATACCAGCTGTATTCACTTCATTTTTTATTCCGATATAGGCGCCAACAGGTAAGGCAATATTTATGATCAAAAGAATTATAAATGGATAAAGTCTTGCCTTATTTTCTTCCCATGCCGTATTTATATAATGACCAAGCAAAACAGCAACAAAAGCGTAGCAGGGCATTGCATAATTAGGAAGTTTGGTACTGCTGATACTATAAAAGATAATAAAGACGGCAACCACTGAGAAGGAAAGCCTTAGAAATGGGTCCCTGAAACGGATGCTGAATTTTTTAAATGATTCACCAATAAAAATTGATGCCGGCAGCAATCCTAATAAAACTATCAGCGGAACGATAATGAATGGTCCACCATGTCCTTCCATGGGTTCAGAAAACCGGCCAAAATTATGCTGGAGAAAAAATCCCTTTGTCCATTCACCATTTGTTTCTCTGTGTACAAGTAAATACCAGGGAAGTGCCACTGCAAACATGATAATGCCGGCCACGAGAATTTTCCAGGAGAAGATTTCTTTCAACCGTTTTTCCCAGGTTAGCCAGATAAATATTGCTGCACCAGGCAACGCGATCGCAACCGGGCCTTTTGCTAAGGTTCCCAGGCCCATTGTGATAGCACACATGAGCAGCCAATAGAATCTTTTCTCTTTGAAAAAAGCAAATGCTGTAAAAATGGAAGCAGTGTTTAAAAATATCAGGTAAGGATCAGGAACAGACATTCGGAATTCAAAAAGAAAATGCGAGGAGGCTAATAAAACAAGCGCAGTAATGAATGCCTTTCTTTGCGTCCCATACCGGTTTACAAAAAAATAAGTGGTCAAAATCGTCAACACACCAAAGACCGCTGAAAAAAACCTTGCTCCCCATTCCGTGACGCCAAAAATTTCAAAACCACCGAACATGAAATAATAATGAAGCGGCGGTTTCAATGTTCGCAAGCCTCCATTGAAAGTCGGCACGATCCAGTCGTTACGTTCATACATTTCCCTTGCACATTGGGCATTTCTCACTTCATCATAGATCCATAAAGGAGTTTTACCAAGGCCGGGAAATAAAAGCAAGACAGATAAGCCAAGTAAAAACCAGAAATATTTTTGTTGACTGTTTTGCATTCGATGGAGAATGTTCAAAGATAAGAGACTTCAAAGTCCTTCCTTTACAGAGGACTTAGGTGGGCTCATCTTTCAATGGATCATTATAAATAAAATATACACCCCAAACGGATGATAATGCATTTGAAAGATAAAACAAGATGCTTATGATGGGTGCGATATGAATGTCAAGATGAAAATAATTAGCCCCCTCAACAAAAACAAGTTCTCTGGTTCCTAAACCGCCGCCTAAGGAGATCGGTATAACGGTGATAACAGCTGCCACAAGAAAGATGAATATCCATTCACTTTGGTGAAGCGGAAGATGAAGCCCGATCAAAATGCAGTAAACACAGACCACCTGGAATATTTGCACAGCGATGCCCCAAAGAAAGGTAGGCCAAAAGCCGGGTAAAAAATCCCTGAATATATATTTTACAACGAGAAACAAGGCGAGAACCGCCAAAATAGAACCACTGATTAATATCGTGTCATAAAGTTTATTATCCAAAACAATGACTCCATAAATGGAAAGGATCAGGCCGAGGGCAAGCAAACCGCTGAAACGATCAAGCAACACAGCGGCAGTTATTTTTTTATAACTCACGTCATATTTCCTGGTCAGCAAAACAACTTTGTAGGCATCCCCGCTGATCGCGCCAGGCAGAAATAAATTATAGAACATACCCAGCCAGTAAAGTCTTAAATTTTGTTTTTGGGTAAGATGAATGTTTATGTTTTTGAAATAAATATTCAAGCGAAAGGAGGCGAGGAACTTTGAAAATGCAAAAGCGAGGACCGATAAAAACAGCCACAACCAATCAGCCTGCATGACGGCATCCTTCGCCTTTGTAAAATCTATTTTCCGGGAAATATACCAGAAGCAAATAATAGTAACTGCGATCTTTAGCAGCAACTTCAGCACCCTTCTTGTTTGAGATTCTTTCTTAATAACCGCTTCTGCCATTTATTTTTCCGTTTCAGAAAAGGTTGGATAATTTTAGGCTTAAAACTCATCAAACCGGCTGCAAGTAAATTCAAAATGATGACAAAAAAAAGTATCCTTTTATCACTCGTTATCGCTTCATTTTTATGTGGTCAGGGTCAGGAAAAGCCTCTCACAAAAGGTTTGAGGATCACGAAGTCAGTGAAGATAAAGAAGCAAACTTATAAGCTGGATGCACCGGTTTCACCAGATGCCGGTTTAATAGTAATTGAAGGTAATAATATTACAGTAGACTTTAACAATGCTGTACTAAGAGGAAGTAATTTCAAGAAAAAACCAGATGAATTTTTTGGTGTGGCTATTTTAATAAGGTCAGGCAATAATATCACAATAAAAAATCTCAAAGCAAGAGGCTATAAAGTTGCCTTGTTGGCCAGAGGAATAACTAATCTTACTATTGAGAATTGCGACTTTAGTTATAATTACCGCCAGCACCTGAACAGTACCCAGGAAAAAGAAGATATTTCCGATTGGCTGAGTCATCATCAAAATGAAAAGGATGAATGGCTGCGTTATGGCGCGGCAATGTATCTGCGGGATTGCGAATCGCTGATCATAAAAAATACAAAAGTTACCGGCGGACAGAATGCCTTGATGATGACGAACTGCAACAACGGAAAGATCTACAACAACGATTTTTCATTTAATTCAGGATTGGGGATCGCGATGTATCGCAGCAGTTTTAATACGGTGGCTTATAATAAGATCAATTTTAATGTACGGGGTTATAGTGATGGGGTTTATAACAGGGGGCAGGACAGCGCCGGTATTTTGGTCTATGAACAAAGCAATAGCAATCTTTTTTATAAGAACTCAGCTACACATGGGGGAGACGGTTTTTTTCTTTGGGCCGGCCAAACAACCATGGATAGCGGTAAAGGGGGTTGTAATGATAATGTATTAAGGGAAAACGATTTTTCCTATGCTCCGACAAATGGGATCGAAGTTACTTTTAGCAGAAATATCATTACCGACAACAGGATATTTGAATGTGATCATGGCATTTGGGGCGGATATAGTTACAATACAGTGATTGCGGGCAACCAATTCCGCTTAAATAGAATTGCTATTGCGATCGAACACGGGCAGGATAACCAGATACATCATAATATTTTTCATCAAAATAAAGAAGCGATCAGGCTTTGGGCAAGAAAAACGCAACCGGCTGATTGGGGATATGCAAAATCCCGCGATACAAGGAGCAGAGACTATGCGATCGTGAATAATAATTTTAATAACAACCCGCTTGTAATGAGTATTAACAGGACAGAAAAACTAATCGCATTTGATAATATTTATGCGGGGTATGAAACTCTTTTCAAAACAGATTCTACCGTTGTGGGGTTCGATACTACCTATAATGATGAAATATATCAAAAGCTTAGTGCCGATAGCACCGCCTTTGTTCCTGATATTCCGTCCCCTCAAAATGTATTTGCCGGCAGTACAGCATTAGCCGGAAGAAAAAATATTATGATAACAGAGTGGGGACCGTATGATTTTCGCAGTCCTATCATTTGGAATACCAACCCGACCGATACGACCGGTATAATGAAGTTCGACTTGATAGGGCCAAAAGGAAAATGGAAAATAAAGAGATTTAAAGGGGTAAAAGATATTTCATTAATGAATGGAACTTTTCCGGCAAAGATCACTGCTATAAAAACTGCTAATGTCCGAACGGATATTTTGATTGAACTTGAGTATATGGGTTCAGCTATCACGACAACTTTTGGGGAAACTATTGCTGCAGGTAAACCTTATACATTTTCATTTAAAAAGTTTTTTCAACCGATCGATTTTAATGTGGTGTGGTATGGTTATGATTTTAAAATGCACGATCCAGTCAAAACAGGAATGATCATTCCTCCGACTGCCAGACTGCGACCAATCAAAGAAGAGAAAACAACAAAGCTTGATTATGCGTGGTGGGGCGGCATTAAGACTGATACGATTAATCATCCGCAATTTGTGACTTCTGCAAGCGGGTCGGCTATTTTTGAAAAAGGCAATTATGAATTGGGTGTTACATGGGATGATGTGGTACGGGTGTATGTGGATGGCAAATTGGTCGTCGACGAATGGAACCCGTCCTTATACAAATTTGATGAATCACCTCATAAAACAATAAAGCTTGCGTTAGATGGCAAACATAGTTTTACGGTGGAGCATGTTGAGATTGGAGGCTTTGCAACGCTGAGCCTAAAACTGAAGAAACTTTGATAAGAAGAAATTGCATCCAAAACGAAGGCAATCTTTTTAAGCGGGATTCATTCTTATTTTTCTTCCCTTGAATTTTTTACCATCAATAGAACGGATCATTTGGTTCGCTGCATTTTTATTTATTTCTATCCAGCTATTCATTTCTTTCATATCGATTCGGCCAAGAACATCCTTTTGCAATTCACTCATATCAAGAATGAATTGTAAAAAACTTGCTTTGTAAAATCCATCTTTTGTTCCAAGGTTCACAAACAGTTTTGTGAAGTCATTGCCTCCTCCAAACTTTCTGCCTCTTGTGTCACGATGAACCTCCCTTTCTCTGGTGCCATTTTCTCTTCCCGGGCGTCTCATTCTATCCCGGCTATCCCTTGTATTAAGGTCTTCTGCATTCTCATAATATTTAAGAAAGCGGTCAAACTCCATAGCCGCTACTCTCTTCAAAATTTCTTCTTTGCTGACGGCTGAAAATTTTTCCAATAAAGAAGGCAGGTATGTTTCATAATCACCATGGCTGATATCGGTCTGCATTAATTTATCCATGCAGGTAGAAAATTGTTTCCGGCAAACGTCTTTACCGGATGGTATGTCGAGCTTATGAAATGGCACCTGTACGATTCTTTCGATCTGTCTTATTTTTCCTACTTCGCGACTGCTTACAATGCTCATACACACTCCTGTTTTACCAGCACGACCTGTTCTTCCACTGCGGTGAGTATATACTTCTATATCATCCGGCAATTCATAATTAATAACATGCGTGATCCCCTGCACATCAATTCCCCTGGCCGCAACATCGGTTGCGATTAATAATTGCAACGTTTTGTCACGAAATTCGCCCATTACTTTATCACGTTGGCCTTGTGTAAGGTCCCCATGCAACGCATCAATATCATAACCTTCCCTGGTTAATTTTTCAGCAATCTTTTGTGCATCGGCTTTTGTTCTTGTGAATATCAAACCATAGATACCCGGATTAAAATCGATCAATCGCTTTAACGCTTCATAGCGATGGTGCGACGAAGCAACATAAAACTGGTGGTCAACGTTTTTACTTGCGGTGTTCATTTTACCTACCGTTATTTCCACCGGGTTCTTCATATATTTCTTACTCACTCGTTTTATTTCCGGCGGCATGGTAGCGCTGAATAGCCAGGTGCTTTCGCGGTTGGGTGTATTTTGTAAAATAAATTCTATGTCATCCTGGAAACCCATATTCAGCATTTCATCTGCTTCATCAAGAACAACGTATTTAATTTTTTCAAGGTTGATAGCTTTTCTTTCTATAAGATCAATTAAACGGCCCGGAGTTGCTACTACCATTTGCACGCCTCTTTTTAATTCCCGGATCTGTGTGCCGATGGAGGTACCTCCATAGACGGCGAGCACATTCATTCCGGTCACAAATTTTTTGAATTGTTCGATCTCGTTAACGATCTGGATACACAATTCTCGTGTAGGGCAAACGATTAGCGCCTGCGGATATCGTTCTTTGCTTTGCACCAATTGAAGAAGTGGTAAGCCAAATGCTGCAGTTTTGCCCGTACCGGTTTGTGCAAGGCCAACCATATCTTTTGTGCCGCTCAATAAAACCGGAATCGCCTTTTCCTGTATAGGGGTCGGGTTCTTAAATCCTAAGGCCTCCGTTGCCTGGATCAGCTTTGAATCCAATCCCAGACTCTCAAATGTGATCATGCAATTTTCAAATTTTCGGCAAAGGTAACCGTATTAAGTTCCTTGAAAGGTTTTAATTATGCTGCCGATGGGGTACTAAAAACAGTTGTGTTAGCATGGTTATGCT
This sequence comes from Chitinophagaceae bacterium, assembly GCA_036376375.1. GTDB lineage: Bacteria > Bacteroidota > Bacteroidia > Chitinophagales > Chitinophagaceae > VBAS01. Next base: position 538 of record DASVAM010000279.1, on the reverse strand, counting down.
CTTCCTGCAAAAACTTGCAGGGAATTCAGGCAAAAATCCGCATCGTCGTGCTATTGAAAGTGCTGGTTCTATATAGCATTTTTGGTGTATCAATTTTTTTACATGAGAAATTACAAGCTTATAAAGATCTCTTTAATGATTGTTATTAATTCAATAATAACCTTCGGCGGAACACATGCAGAACTTATACCGGCAGTAAAAAGCAAATCGATAGAAGACCCGCAGAGGGATTCATTCCCGGATCACCTGTATTTTGCAAGTTTTCTGTATCAATAACCATTGAACCTAAGGGATACTATTTGAAATTCTAACAATTGATCGATCGCTTGATATTTCACTGCTTTAGTTCCCGTTTTCTTTTTCACATTCTTATGCTAATTTAAAATCGGGGCTTCTCCTGAATTTTACATCAAGATATTTTTGATGAGAAACAGGACCCACGATAACCCGGTACTTAAAAATAAGATTGAGTTCAAAGAACTTTGCGAAGAAACAAACGGAACAAGAACAGTTGCAGAGATAACATTAAAAAGCGGAG
>DASVAM010000277.1:0-3142 GCA_036376375.1 Chitinophagaceae bacterium | reverse complement strand
CAGTGCAAGCGATAATGGCTGGAGTGCTTTGGTATATGATGGCAAAGAATTTCATCACACCAAAAAATATAACGTCCGTATTGTTGACCGTGTGGGTAGCGGTGATTCATTTGCCAGCGGCCTGATCTATGGATTGGTGACAGGTATGTCAATGCCCGATGCGGCAGAGTTTGGAGTGGCAGCAAGTGCATTGAAGCATACAATACCTGGTGACCTGAATCATGCAACACTGAGCGATGTAAAAGAACTGATGAAAGGGGATGGTAGTGGAAGGGTTCAGAGATAAGGCCCCCTGTCCCCCGAAGGGGGAACGTAGAAAGCGTATACTCTATTGGTTTGGCTTTGTACTAATGTTGAAGTGGAAGAACAAAAAGTTTGCCCGCCCGGCTGACGCCAGTCGGACGGGGATTAGTATTGAAGCACCGCTCTTTCCCTAATGGGGAAAGAGAAGGAGATAGGGGCCATTATGTAGCCAATTAAGTCCCGCCTTAGGCGGGATTGCGTCGCCCGTCCGAACGGTTCATCCGGGCGGTCACGCTTCACGTTTCTGTTCTTTGCTGGGTAAAACACATTTGACAAATTCGAAACATCGATTTAATAAATTTTTTTAAAACTAAGTTCTCCGCGTAAGGCGGAACAGTGGTATGATAATAGATACATTAAATAACGCTTCAAAGTACTATTCGGCGCATCCATTATTTGCAAGAGCATTTGAATACATCCGTCAGACTGATCTGGCAAATGCTGCCGATGGCAAATTGGATATCAGCGACGGTTTGAAAGCAATTTATAGCAATGCCCCGGGCAAGACCAAAGAAGCAAGCCTGTCGAAATTTGAATGTCATAATAAAAATATTGACATACAGGTTTGCATAAATGGGTTAGAAACGATCGGATGGAAGCCAAGAGAAAAATGTGTAACACCAAATGGTGATTATAACGCAGAGAAAGATGTTCAGTTTTACAATGACACTCCTGATACTTTCTTTCAACTTACAAATGGCCAGTTTGCCATTTTCTTTCCGGAAGATGTACATGCGCCAATGATCGGAGAAGGAGATATAAAGAAACTTGTAATTAAAGTAAAAATCTGAATTGCCCGGGCATTTATGCCCGTGATTAATTTGAAAATAATATGAGTAAGACACAACAAATAACAGATGCAATCGTAAAACAGGGGATCCTTCCATTATACTTCAACAGTAGTGAAGAAGTAAGTCTTGAAATATTAAAAGCAATTTATCGTGCAGGTATCAGGGCTACTGAATATACCAATCGCGGTGATGCGGCGTTAGCAAATTTCAAAAAGATGGTTGCTCTGCGCAATGCTGAAATGCCCGACTTATTGTTGGGCGTAGGAACAATTAAGAATATGCAACATGCGAAAGATTATTTGACTGCCGGCGCTGATTTTTTGGTGAGCCCTGGCTATGTGCCTGAAGTGGCTGCTTACTGTGTTGCCAACGATATTTTCTTCGGACCCGGTTGTATGACTCCGGGTGAGATCATTGCAGCTGAAAATGCCGGCATTAAGTTTATAAAAATATTTCCCGGAAATATATTGGGTATCGATTTTTTGACGACGATAAAGGATATCTTTCCCAAATTGTTGTTTATGCCAACAGGCGGCGTAGATACAACGAAAGAAAACATCGAGGCCTGGTTCAAGGCTGGTGTTTGTGCAGTAGGGATGGGAAGTAAGCTGGTGAGCAAAAAATTAATGGAAGCAAAAGATTATTCCACTATTGAGTCAGAGACAAAGAAAGTATTAGAACTAATTCAATCAATAAGACCTGCTAAATAGTAGCACTGGTGACGAAGGGGCCCAATAGTTATTGGGAGCGACGCTAAGGAGACTAACCCCTGCCTGCCGGCAGGCACGGGAGTTACTGAAGCTGGGATCAAAACTAAAATTTTTACGATGCAACAAGCCATTGGAAAATACAGGTGGACAATTTGCGCCTTGCTCTTTTTTGCAACAACTGTAAACTATCTGGACCGGCAGGTACTTAGTTTGTTGCAGCCAATTCTTGCGGAAAAATTCGGCTGGTCAAATACCGATTACGCAAATATTGCTTCCGTGTTCCAGTTTGGTTATGCGATCTCTTTGCTTTTTGCGGGCCGGATCATCGATAAAATGGGGACCAAGCGTGGTTATGCATGGGCTATTATCATTTGGTCTCTTGCAGCGATTATTCATGCTGCCGCGATCCCGATAGGTGAGGGTATTTCATCCGTACTCGGATGGGTTGGTATTACGGGACTTTCTGTTTCAGTGGTTGGTTTCATGTTTTCAAGAGCAGTACTTGCTTTCGGTGAAGCAGGAAATTTTCCTGCAGCGATAAAAGCAACGGCAGAATATTTCCCAAAGAAAGAAAGAGCACTTGCAACAGGCATATTCAATTCAGGAACCAATATCGGCGCTATACTGGCGCCGCTTACGGTGTTTTGGATAAACGATAATTGGGGTTGGGGCGCTGCATTTATTGTGATGGGTATATTGGGCTTCCTGTGGCTGATCTTCTGGTTCCTCTATTATGATAAACCTGAAGAACAAAAAAGATTGAGCGCTGCAGAGCTGCAATACATCAATACTTCCGAAGACAGTGTTACAGTGGAAGCGCCGGAAACTGGTAAGAAACTTACATGGACGCAATTGCTGGGATATAAACAAACATGGTCGTTCGCTGTGGGCAAATTGATGACGGATGGAGTTTGGTGGTTCTTTTTATTCTGGCTTCCTGCCTACATGAAAGCGCAATATGACCTATCCGGCACGGCGATCATGTGGCCGCTGGCGGTTTTATATACCATTGCCACTGTGGGAAGCATTGCAGGAGGGTGGTTCCCTATGTATTTTATCAAAAAAGGATTTAAGGTCTATGATGGAAGAATGCGGGCCATGTTGCTGATCGCATTTATCCCTTTGGTGATATTGCTGGCGCAGCCACTAGGCTATATCAGTTATTGGGTGCCGTTACTGTTAATTGGTATTGGTGCATCGGCGCACCAGGCATGGAGTGCAAATTTATTTACGACCGTATCTGATATGTTTCCGAAAAAATCAGTGGCGACAGTCGTTGGTATCGGGGGTATGGCCGGGGGATTTGGCGGCGTTATTATTTCAAAAATAGGTGGCTGG